>DASUXN010000269.1:0-3067 GCA_036377875.1 Acidimicrobiales bacterium | reverse complement strand
ACAGGACGGCCGCGCCGCAATGCGGCAGAACCGCCCACTCGAGGGCTTCGGCCACCGGAAGGGCGGCATCTGTGAGCCCAAGCCAATCCTGCGCGCTCGCGTCAGGCAGGCGCCCCACGTACGTATGGTACCGGGGACGGTACGTGACGGCCGCCGGAAGTGGCCAGACCCGCGATGGGTCAGCAGCAGGCCGCCGGTATGCTCGGCCGCATGGAGTTCGTCGAGTCGGACGACGGATCGTCGTTCCGTCGGCCACCGGCCCTCGACGATCGTCTGTGGCGGCACCCGTCGGAGGTCGGCGCCACCGCCCCCGGGCCGCCTCCCAAGCTCGTCACCCAGCGCACGGTGTGGACGGTGGCGTTGGTCGCCGCCGTCGGGGCCAGTGTGCTGTCCACTGCCCTGGTCCTGGCCGTGACCGGGCTGGGCGTCGAGACGACCGACACCGAACCACAACCGGTCATGGCGACCACTCCCGGCCCGCCGGCCACCGCGGTCGAGCCCATCGTCTCCATCGCCGAACGGGTGAAGCCGGCCATCGCCCAGGTCAAGGTGCAGCGGGGGCCGTCTCGGGGCAGTGGCTCGGGCGTGCTCTTCCGGGCCGACGGCTACGTGCTCACCAACGCCCACGTCACCCGCGACGCGACGTCGATCTCGGTCATGCTCTCCAACGGTCGCGAGATCGCGGGCCGCGTCGTCGGCGCCGACCCCTTGACCGACGTGGCGGTGGTGAAGATCGACGCACCCTCGCTGCCGGTGGCCGAACTGGGCAGCGTTGCCCACCTGAAGGTCGGACAGACGGCGGTCGCCATGGGATCGCCGCTGGCCCTGGCCGGCGGGCCGTCGGTGACGGTCGGCGTGATCAGCGCCCTTCACCGCACCGTCCGCACCCGGGAGAGCTCGTCGCTCTACGACATGATCCAGACCGACGCTCCCATCGCCCCTGGATCCTCGGGCGGGGCGCTCCTCGACGGCGACGGCCGAGTCATCGGCATAACCACCGCCATGGCGGTGAGCGATGTCGGGCCCGAGGGGCTCGGGTTCGCCACTCCGATCGACGTTGCGTCCTCGGTGGCCGACGAGCTCATCACCTCCGGCAAGGCGACGCACACCTGGCTCGGCATCGAAGGCGCTGACCTCGACGGGGCGACCGCCCACGACCTCAACGTCGACGGTGGTGCCCGGATCCTCTCGGTGCGGGAGGACGGTCCCGCCGCCCAGGCCGGGATCGCCGATCGCGACATCGTGCTGAGCGTCGCCGGCCGGCCCGTCTCGTCCATGGGAACGCTCGTCGTGGCCCTGCGCACGCAACGGCCCGGCGCGGTGGTGAACATCGAGCTCATGCGGGACCGCCAGCGCCTCACCAAGACCGTCACCCTCACCGAACGCCCCGCCAGCTGACCCGCCCCTCCGTTCCGCAGAGCGAGCCGCCGGCCGCTAGAGCGTTCCGGCCGCCTACGATGCAGGCATGAGCGGTTCAGGCCCGCCCGGTGGCGGCAACCCCTTCGAGGGGTTCCCGCTTTTCGGCGACCTGGCCCGCATGTTCGCCAGTCAGGGTCCCGTCAACTGGGATGTCGCCCGGCAGATGGCGATGTGGATCGCCACCGAGGGAAGGCCCCAGGGCAACGTCGAGCCGATGGAGCGCATCCGGCTCGAGGAGCTGGCCAGGGTGGCAGACCTCCAGATAAGCGACGCCACCGGCCTGTCCACGTCGGTCTCGGGGGGGATCCTCTCCGTGCTGCCGGTCAGCCGGGGAGACTGGGCGCTGCACAGCCTGGAGAGCTACCGGCCGCTGCTGGAGAAGCTGGCTGTCGCCCTCGACCGCCAGGAGCCGGTGGAGGGACCCGACCCGAGCACCCAGTTCCTGGGCGACCTGGGCAAGCTCCTCGGTCCCGTCCTCCTCGGGCTGCAGGCGGGCGTGATGCTCGGGCACCTGGCCCGGCACAGCTTCGGTCAGTACGACCTTCCCCTGCCCCGCCGCCCCGCCGACCAGCTGCTGATGGTCCCCGCCAACATCGACGCCTTCGCCGCCGAGTGGGGGCTCGAGCCCGACGACCTGCGCATGCTCGTCTGCCTGGGCGAGATCACCCAGCACGCCGTTCTCGGCCGCCCCCACGTGCGCGCCCGCCTGCTCTCGCTGCTCGAAGACTACGTCAGCCGCTTCCAGGTCGACCCCGACGCGGTCGAGGCCAGCTTCGGCGAGCTCGACCTCAGCGACCCGGGCGCCCTCCAGGGGATGCTGGGCAACCCCGAGACGCTGCTCGGCGCCGTCCAGACCCCCGAGCAGGAGCAGGTCCGGGCCCGCATCGAGATCCTGCTCACCGCGGTGGTCGGGTACACCGACCACGTCGTCGAGACGGTCGGCCGCCGCCTCACCGGGTCGTACGACAAGGTGATGGAGGCGGTGCGGCGCCGCCGGGCCGAGGCCACCGACGGCGAGCGCTTCGCCGGCCGCCTGCTAGGCCTCGAGGTGGGCCGCACGCAGTACGAGCGGGGCGCCGCCTTCGTGCGGGGTGTGGTCGAACGGGCCGGCGAGGACGGTCTCCGCCGCCTGTGGCACTCCGAACGCGAGCTTCCCACCGCCGCCGAGCTCGACGCGCCGGGCCTGTGGCTGGCGCGGATCGACCTGCCTGACGAGTAGCCGGCTCGGGAGCCGCGCCAGCGATCGGTAGACGCGCGACATTCTCGAGTCAGGAGTGCCGGAGGCGCGAGTGGACCACCCGGAAGGCGCCGATGAGCAGAGGGACGAGCGCGAACAGCGGCAGCAGCTGGGCATCGTGCTCTCCCTCCTTGTTCGTGTTCTCGACGAGCCACCACATCCCGAACATTGCGGCGAGCAGGAACCCCCCGGCGATCAGCCAGTGGATGCCCGAGCGTCTCTCGTCCTCAACGGATCCATGCATGTCCACCACTCCTACCCTGTCTCGTTCGTGCCCTGGACGGCGCTACCCGGGGTCCATCGAGCGAAGCCTGGGCGCGATCGACGGCCCCCGGTAGGGCCGATCGTCCCTTCCCGGCGCTCGGAAGACGGAGCCTGGCCGCCGCCCAGCAATGTGGGCCTGCGGCCCAT
>DASUXN010000268.1:0-2333 GCA_036377875.1 Acidimicrobiales bacterium | reverse complement strand
CGTCCTCCACGTCGCGCCGCTGGAGGGCGCGGCCCGCCTCCTGGACGAGGACGATGCCGCTGGGCCGGATGGGCGCGGCCAGCGCCCGCCGCAACGCCAGGTAGCACGGCCGCAGCACCACCAGCGACAGGGCGGCGCCCGCCGCCAGCTGGCGGCCCGGCGTGCGGTCGGCACCGCCGCAGTCGGCGACCACCGGACGGCTGTCGGCGACGAGCACGGCGGCAAGCGACTCCGCCCGCAGCCCGCCGCCGGCCGACGAGCCCGCCTCCGTCGAACCTCGCCCCAGCAGCCGCAGCCCATGGCCGATGTCGACCTCGAGTCGGGCCAGGGCGTCGGCGCCCACGTCGGTCGAAGCGCTCAGCCAGTCGGCCAGGCCGGGGCCCGAAGGGTCGGGGACACCCAGGGCGGCAGGTACGTCGCCGGCCACGTCGGCCAGCACCACGTCGGAGGACGACAAGCGGGCCCATGTGAGGGCGAGCAGGACCGAGGCGACGGTTGTGCCGCTTCCGCCCTTGGGCGACCAGCAGGCGACGAGCACGGGACGACCTCCCACTGACCAGACATCATCAGGGGGAAGGAAACGTCAGGAGAATACGCAACGACGATCGACGGCGCAAGCGCGTTCGACTCGCCGAAGAAGGGAGAAGAAGGAAACGAACTCGGCCCCGGCCCACCGAAGCGAGCCGGGTACCGGAACAGACCTAGTTGGCGCCCTTGACCTTCTTGGCGGCCACGACCCCAAGAGCGACAAGGATGGCGAGCAGGATCAGTTTCTTCATGGGGGACGAGCCTAACCCCGCTCCAGCCCTCGTGGAAGAGGCGCTACCGTGACTCCCGGAGGTGTCCGGGCGCCTGGTGGGCCCCACCGCCTTCAAAGCGGCTGAGGCGGGTGATCCCCGCCTGGCGGGTTCGATTCCCGTCCACCTCCGCGAGCTGCCGGTGCCGGCCGGTCCGCCCGGCCGGCGACCGAACGTGCCCTGCATCTTCTCGGTAGGGGAAAACCCCATCCACCGCCGCGAGCTGCGGCGACTCGCGGGCATCCCGGCCTCCTAGACGGCCAGGAGGTCGCGGGCGCCCGTGTCGCTCGACGGGTGGCGCAGCTTGGACATGGCCCGGGCCTCGATCTGGCGGATGCGCTCCCGGGTCAGGTTGAAGTGCTCGCCCACCTCCTCGAGCGTCCGCGGCTCGCCCCGGTCGAGGCCGAACCGCAGGCGCAGGATCTCCCGCTCCCGCTCGTCGAGAGGGCCGAGGAGCTTGGCGATCTCGTCGGGCAGCAGGGCGGTGGCAGCCACCTCGAAGGGCGACTCGGCCGAGCGGTCCTCGACCACGTCACCCAGCTCGGCGTCGCCGTCCTCCCGCAGGGGTTCCGACAGCGACAGCGGCTCCGCCGCGAAGCGCAGCGCCTCGGTGACCTTGTCCTCGGGCATCTCGACCTCGGCCGAGAGCTCCGACAGCGTGGCGGGACGACCCAGCTTCAGCTCCAGCCGGGCACGGGCCTTCTGCAGCCGGGCGAGGGTGTCGCCCGCGTGCACGGGCAGCCGGATGGTGCGGCCGGTGTTGGCGATGCCCCGGGTGATGGCCTGGCGGATCCACCAGGTGGCGTAGGTGGAGAACTTGAAGCCCTTGCGCCAGTCGAACTTCTCGACGGCGTGCATCAGGCCGAGGTTGCCCTCTTGGATCAGGTCGAGCAGCGGTAAGCCCGAAGCCTGGTACTTCTTGGCGATCGAGACCACCAGTCGAAGGTTCGACTGGACGAAGGTCCGTTCGGCGTCCTCGCCATCGCGGGCAGCACGCCGAAGTTCACGCTTGCGCCCGGGGGCCAGCTTGGTGCCGGCAGCCTCGAGCTCGCTGCGCGCCGTGTTCCCAGCCTCGATGGCCTGGGCGAGACGGACTTCGTCGTCCTTGGTGAGCAGCGGATACTGCCCGATGTCGGTGAGGTACAGCCGGACGAGGTCTTCCTCGTCGCGCTCGACGCGCTCCTTGGGCAACGTACCGTCCTTCTTCGAGTGCGATCGTTGGAATGGCCAGAGCCGCGGGACGCCGCGTGGCGGCGGCTCGACGCGTCCGGAAATGGACTGCGGTTTAGGATACCGGCGCGGTCAAGACCGCCCACCCACACCATGTGCTGTGGTCCCGTGCTGCGAGCACCAGCAATATCCCGCGCCACAACCTGCTGACGCCGTCTGCCAGTGTGACTGTTCGGGGCGCCGCGCACAACGACCAAACAGGGATATTTCGGGTGGTCGACGGACTTCGCTCTCCCGGAGGGGGTCGCAGCGCGAGTAAGGTGCCCGCCGGGAGGGACCGCAGGGGGCTCACAGTGACTGGACGGC
>DASUXN010000267.1:0-4866 GCA_036377875.1 Acidimicrobiales bacterium | reverse complement strand
GCTGGTGCAGTCCATGGGCATCGACGGGATCTCCAAGTCCCAGGTGTCGGAGATGGCCCGCAGCCTCGACGCCCAGGTGGAGGCGTTCCGTTCCCGGCCCCTCGACGCCGGGCCCTACACCTACGTGGCCGTCGACGCCCTTACCCAGCGGGTGCGCGAGGGCGGCCGCATCGTCAACGTGGCCTGCGCCATCGCCCCGGCGTCAACGCCGACGGGCACCCTGTGGCAGATCGTCTTCGTGCGCATGCACTGTGACCCCGGCACCCGCGAGTACGTGGAGCGGCGCACCAAGGAGGGCCTCTCCCGCAAGGAGATCATGCGCTGCCTGAAGCGCTACGTGGCCCGCGAGGTCTACCAATGCCTCCCGGCCATCACGGGCATCAAGCCGGGCCCTTGACATATAGGAGCTTCAGCAGCCTGATCATCAAGAGCGCCCCAATGATCGTGGCGGCCTCCTGGTCGCGGGCGGGTACCCAGGACGCATACGTGCTCAACGTCACGCTGGGATTCGCGTGCCCAAGTCGGCCGGCGACCGTCCTCACATCGACTCCGAGCGACTTCTCCACTACGACGGAGCGAGCTGCCAGATCCACGGCTGACCACCGGAGTGCGCACACCTCGCCGCGTCGAGCGCCGAGTGCGGCCGCAACGCGAAGAAGGGTTGCCCACTCCGAATCCTCTGCGGCGGTAGCCGGCTGCGATCAGCGCCCGAGCCTCCGCCGAGCTCGGAGGCTTTGGAGTCCGCCGAGGAGCGCTCGGTGGTGACGGGGTAACAGCGGGGCTCTCTGTCAACCACTGCCAACGCATGGCGTGATCGAGCGCGAGGCGGAGCAAGGTGTGCACCTTGCGGACCTTCCTGCAGACATGGGCGCCCACCTTGCCCGCCGCCGGCGAGCAGCTGCCCGTAGAAGCGGTCCAGGTCGCACGCCCGGAGGCTGCGTAGGAGAGTCGAGCCGATTCCCCTGCGGAGCACGTCGTGACCGACCGCGACATCGACTCAGGCGTCGAAGCAGCGCCGCATGTTGCCCTCGAGCTCGGCGGCGGTGTTCGGCTCCATGCTCGCCCGGGCGTGGGCGAGCCACTGACGGCACAGCATCGCCAGCGTCAGATCACCTGTGCCCTGATGGCGCCCTTCACCGACCTCGACCAGCAGCCGTGAAAGCTCCTGGTGGGCGTCGCGTTTGGAGGTGCGGGTGATCTGCCGACGGCGCCCGCTGACGGGATCGCGACCCGTGTCGACGACGACTCGCCAGGCCTTGCCTCGCCGTACGACCGAGCCCCGTACGGCCCCGACGTACACGGGAATCGTGCAGAATCCGTGACCATTTCGGTCCGGCCAGCCGAACCGAGGTCATCCCATGCCCTCTTACCTGCACCTTTGCGGCAGCCCCAACGGGGTTCGAACCCGTGTCTCCACCTTGAGAGGGTGGTGTCCTAGGCCACTAGACGATGGGGCCGGGTGGGCGTCACGGCGTGGCGGTGCCGCGGCGTCCGAGCTCGGGGGGGAGGACTCGAACCCCCAATAACAGGGCCAGAACCTGTCGTGTTGCCGATTACACCACCCCCGACCGGTGGTCCCCAGCCTAGCAGTGGCTAATACCGAGCCATCCGGGGCATGACTTCGGCATGACGACAGTTCATCGCGTGTTGTATCCGGAGCCGCTCGCCACCCTCGACGACTACGTGGAGGCCGGAGGCGGGAAGGGACTGGAGGCGGCCCGCCAGGTCGAGCCCGAGGTGCTCGTGGCGGAGGTCGAGGCGTCGGGGCTGCGGGGCCGGGGCGGTGCAGGGTTCCCCACGGGGACGAAGTGGCGGACGGTGCGCGAGCACGAGTCGGAGGCAGTGGGCACGACGGTCGTCGTCAATGCCGCCGAAGGGGAGCCGGGCACGTTCAAGGACCGGACGATCCTGCGGAACAACCCGTACCAGGTGCTCGAGGGCGCAATGATCGCGGCCCGGGCGGTGGGTGCGTCGCAGGTCATCTTCGCCACGAAGGGGACGTTCAGCCGTGAGGTGGCCCGGCTGCGGGACGCCATCGACGAGGCGCGGGCGGCGGGGTGGATCGGCGACGGGGTCGAGGTGAGCGTCTTCGAGGGCCCCGGCGAGTACCTCTACGGAGAGGAGACGGCGCTGCTCGAGGTGCTCGCCGGGCGCAAGCCCTTCCCCCGGATCGCCCCGCCGTTCCGCCGTGGGGTGCTCGAAGTCGTCCAGAACGACGAGGACGCAGCCAGCGGAAGCGGGCTGTCGGCGGCGGTCGACATGGCCGGCCCCGACGACGAGGACGTGGCCCCGCCCACCCTGGTCGACAACGTGGAGACGCTCGCCAACGTCCCCGGAATCGTTGCCCGGGGGACGGACTGGTTCCGGTCGCTCGGGACCGAGAAGTCGCCGGGAACGATCGTGTGCACCGTTACCGGTTCGGTCAAGCGGCCGGGCGTGGGCGAGGTGCCGATGGGAACCCCGCTGCGCGAGGTGATCGAGACGGTTGGCGGAGGTGCGCGCCACGGCCAGACGATCCGCGCCGTGCTCTCGGGCGTGGCCACCGGACTGATCGGTCCGGACCAGCTGGACACACCCGTGAGCTACGAGGCCATGCAGGAGATCGGCAGCGGCGTCGGCTCCGGCGGGTTCATGGTGTTCGACGACTCCGACGACATCGCCGCCGTCGTCGCGGGTGTGTCCCGCTTCCTGGCTGTGGAATCGTGCGGGCAGTGCACGCCGTGCAAGGTCGACGGCATCGCCCTGTCGGACCTCTTGGCCCGGCTGTGCCGGGGGGAGGCGGCCGAGCACGACCTCGACGAGATCGTCAAGCGGGCGGGCACGGTCGGGGATCGGGCCCGTTGCTACCTGGCCCTGCAACACCAGGCGGTGGTGACGAGCGCGGTCCAGCGGTTCGGCGACGCCCTGCGCGCCCATGTCGACGGGGGCGCCGATCCCGTCGAACCCGCCTTGGTTACCGAGCTGGTCGACCTCGAGAACGGCAAGGTGACGTTGGACGAGGCGTTCAGGGAGAAGCAGCCGGACTGGACCTACGGGGACGAGTACTCCGGCAAGGCTCCCGCCGACCTCTTCTCCGAGCACCGGACGCCTGAGCCGCAGGCCTGACCGGCGAGGCCGAGCACGGACAGAGGGTGAAGAACCGGTCCCCCGGGGCATGAACGTTGTCAGCAACCACTACGAAGGAAGGGCGATGACCAGGAACAGAACACGAGCGGGAGCAGGTCTGGGGGCACTGGCCGGTGTGTTTGCCGTGCTGGCTCTGCTTGGCGGTCCGGCGGGCGCCCAGACGAGCGGTGGCGCGATTGCCACCGACGGTTCGGTGGCGAGCGGCGGCGCTCACGCCGACAACAATTCCGTGGCTTCGGGCGACGCCACGGCCCACAACAACTCGACGGCTTCGGGTGACGCCCACGCCCAAAACAACTCCACGGCGTCAGGCTGCTCCGAGGCCGCCAACCACTCCACCGCCTCCGGCGGCGAGTGTGGCCCGGCCCCTCGTACGGTCGTCGTGGCACCGCGTCCCGCGCCGACCGGCGGTGGCGGCACTGCTGGCGGTGCCGCGGTTGGCGGTGCCGGCGGCGGCACCGCGGCGCGTCCCGCGGCGACGCAGGCCCGTCAGCTCGCTTTGACGGGCGACTGGTCGGCCGAGTTGGCGACGGCGGCGGCAGCGGCGATCGCCCTGGGGGGCTTGCTGCTTCTGGTGGGTTCCGACCGCCGGCGGTCGTCCGTCCAGGTCTGAAACCCGCTCTCAAGGACAATCCCGTCGAAAACCGACGGGATTGTCCTTGCGCGTGTGGTGGCTAAGCCATCTCCTTCATCCGCAGCGCGCTGCAGACGGTCTCGGTGATGGCCCGGGTGACCAGATAGGGGTCGCAGTTGGCGTTGGGACGGCGGTCCTCGATGTAGCCGCTCTTGTCCGCCTCGACCTGCCACGGAATGCGTACGGACGCACCCCGGTCGGACACGCCGTAGTTGAACTCGTTCCACGGCGCCGTCTCGTGGAGGCCGGTGAGCCGGCCCTCGATGCCGAAGCCGTACTGGTGGACGTGGTCCATGGCCTTTTCGGCCAGGGCCTCGCAGGCGGCGATGATCGGGTCCCAGCCCGCCCGCATGGACTTGGTCGAGAAGTTGGTGTGGGCTCCGGCCCCGTTCCAGTCACCCTTCACCGGCTTGGGGTCGAGAGTGGCGGACACGTTGAACTCCTCGGCCGTGCGGTACAGCAGCCAGCGGCCCATCCACAGGTGGTCGGCAACCTCGAGGGGGCTGCCGGGGCCGATCTGGAACTCCCACTGGCCGGGCATGACCTCGGCGTTGATGCCCGACAGCAGCAGGCCCGCCTTGATGCAGTTGTCCATGTGCTTCTCGACGATCTCCCGCCCGAAGATCTCGTCGGCCCCGACGCCGCAGTAGTAGCCGCCCTGGGGGGCGGGGAAGCCCCAGTCGGGGAAGCCGAGGGGGCGGCTGCCGGCGAAGAACGTGTACTCCTGCTCGATGCCGAACCACGGCTCCTGGTCGGCGAACTCCTCGGCCACCTCCCGCAGCCGGGCCCGGGTGTTGGACGGGTGGGGCGTCATGTCGGTAAGCAGGACCTCGCACAGCACCAGGACGTCGTTCCCGCCCCGGATGGGGTCGGGGCAGCTGAACACCGGCTGCAGCACACAGTCCGAGGCGCTACCGGGCGCCTGGTTGGTCGACGAGCCGTCGAAGCCCCAGATGGGGAGCTCCGCGCCGTCGGCCAGGATCTTGGTCTTGGACCGCAGCTTGGCCGTCGGCTCGGTGCCGTCGATCCAGATGTACTCAGCTTTGTAGACCACGTATCTCCTCGGGTAGCGGGTCGGGGGCCTGGGTGCAGCCGGCCCGACAGAT
>DASUXN010000266.1:0-5667 GCA_036377875.1 Acidimicrobiales bacterium | reverse complement strand
GAAGTTGAAGATGGCCCACACCAGCAAGGCCAGAAAGGCGGGCAGGGCCATGCGGGCGTTCACCGGCATCTGGATCCCGGGGATGACCTCCCAGATGTTGGTGATGAAGATGAAGAAGAACATCGTGACGAGGAACGGGGTCCACGCCAGGCCCTGGGGCCCGATGGTCTGCAGGATGATGTCCTTGCGTACGAACTCCACGCCCGACTCGACGATGGTCTGCAGGCCCGAGGGGACGAGATTGCCGGAGTTGTAGCGCTTGCCGGCCACGTAGAACATGAGGAACACGATCAGCACGCTCGCCCACATGAGGAGGACGATCTTGTTGACCTCGAAGGGCGTGTCCTTGAGGAAGATGGCGGGCCACTCGAGGAGCTCTTCGATCGGCGGGAAGTGCATGCCTTACCCCTTTCCTGCTGTCGGCGCCGTTCGGGCCACGGAGGCCGGTGCGGGCGGCTTGACGGCCGGGTAGGCGAGCGACAGGGACAGATGGCGGGTCTCCCACACGAGGAGGCCGAGGTGGGTGACGATCAGGGTGAGGCCGAGGGGCACCATCTCCACCCAGGGCTGGTCCTTGACCGCCAGCACCGCCACCGAGATGAGCACGAGCCGGACCACGAAACCGCCGAGGGCTGCCACCACGACCAGGGCGAGGGCGATGCGGGCCGCCCAGGCCAGCAGGGTTGCCGCCACCAGGAAGTTCAGCAGAACGAGGCCGATGGCGAAGGCCGCCGAAGCGGCGCCGTCGCGGCCCCAGACGAGCCCGGCCAGGACGACCAGCACCGGAAGTGCGGGCCAGGCCCGGCGGATCATGTCGGTGACGACCTCGCGCTCGACGGCGGGGCCGGCATCGGGCGGGGGGGCGAGGCGGGGTCCGGTCACGCCGTTCCCTCGTCCGGCGTGTGCCCGGCCTGCGTGGCCTGAACGCTGTGCCCGGCCTGCGTGGCCTGAACGCCGCGACGGGCCCACGGGCCGGTCTCTTCCAGCTTCTGCATCCGGTAGACGTAGCCGTACCAGGTACGGAGGAGCAGACCGACGATGGCAAGCAGGGTAAGTACGAGGGTCAGGATAGGGCGGATGCCCAGGCGCCCGTCGAACCAGTAGCCGACAGCCCCGAATATTACGGGGGTGACGGCCAGCTCGAAGGCCCGGGTGAAACCGTCGCCGAAGTTGCGGTAGAGCTCGCCCTTCTCGGTGCGGAACTCCGCCGGCGCCACTGCGTTCGGGCCACGCAGGCCGGCACTTGCGTTCGGGCCACGCAGGCCGGCACTGGCGGCGGCCGCAGCTGTCTGGCGGCTGATCATCGAGCGCAGGGGTGCAATGCGTGGTGCAGGAACGTCGGCGAGAGCCTCGTTTTCCCGGTCCCGCTGCTCCACTCGTCCTTCCCTTGACGCTGGACCGCAGGGGTCTCGCGGTCCTTGTGAATCGGCGCGCAATCTAGGGGACTTCCGTAAGACGTGGCAAATGCGGGCCTGCTCGACCCCAAGGCCCGGGCGGCGATCCGTTCACTGGGCTTCCCGTCTCGGCTTCTCGTGGTCGGGCATGGGCGGCACGGGCCGCACCGGCCGGGGGCCACTGCGGGGTGCGGCCCGCGGACGAGGCCGGACAGGGCGTCGCGGGGGCCCGCCCCCAGGAGGAGGTCGTACGGGAGCAGCCGTGGCCTTGGGCCAAACGGCGGCATCGTCGGCGAGGTCGTCGGCGAGGTCGTCGGCGAGGTCGTCGGCCAGGTCGTCGGCGCCCGGCCCGACGATGGCCTCCACCACCACGCCGTTCGCCCTGGGCTGGCGGACGCCGGGATGGAACAGGGTGAAGAGCACCACGCCGAGGGCGCATACGGCGAAGGGCACGACGGCGTTGCCCTGGTTGGTATACGTCGGCACGAGGACGACGCCCGACAGGATCGCCGACCAGGCCCACAGGATCAGCACTGACCGCCGCGGTCCGTGCCCAAGCCGCATCAGCCTGTGGTGGAGGTGCTCCTTGTCGGCTTCGGAGAGCGACACGCGCCGCACCGCCCGGCGCACGATGGCGAAGGCGGTGTCGACGAACGGGACGCCGAGGATGATGAACGGGATGACCAGCGGGGCGAAGAAGAAGTACGTCTGGCCGCTGAACTGGTCGGCCGTGCGCCCGCCCACCGAGATGGTCGCAGCCGCCATGAGCAGGCCCAGCAGCATGGCCCCGCCGTCGCCCATGAAGACCTTGGCCGGGTTGAAGTTGTGGGGCAGGAAGCCGATGGCCGCCCCGCACGCAATGGCCACGGCGAGGGGGGCGATGGTGGTGGCGTCGAGCAGGCCTACGTCCAGCAGCCGGTAGGCGTAGAAGAAGAACGCACCGGCGGCGATGGCGACCACACCCGCAGCCAGGCCGTCGAGGCCGTCGATCAGGTTCACCGCGTTGGCCGTGCCCACCACCCACAGCACCGTCAGCAGGAAGCTCAGGTCGGGCGACAGAACGATGAAGTCCGCGAACGGGATGCGGAAGTAGAACATCGTCACGCCGAACATGGCGAGAGCGGACCCGGCCAGCACCTGACCTGCGACTTTGGCCGGAGCGGACACCTCGCGGATGTCGTCCAGAACGCCCACGGCCAGGATCAGCACGGCGGCCACGATCAGCCCCAGCGGCTCCGACGAGTTCTCGAAGACGGGCTTGAGGTCGGGCAGCTGGGACGCCACGGCCATGGCGGCCAGGAACCCGGCCAGCATGGCAATGCCGCCGAGCGTGGGAGTCGGCCGCTTGTGGACGCGCCGGGCGTCGGGCTTGACCACCGCCCCCCAGCGGATGGCCAGCCGCCACACGGCGGGCGTGAGGACCCACGTGACGAAGGCGGCGACCCCCGCCACCAGGCCGTAGGAGACGAGGATCACGTCCGCCCGCCCCGCCCGCCCGTCGTCGCCGCTATCCCGGGTACGGCGTGAACTTCGAGCAGAGGGTGGCCGCCCCTTCCCGCACCTCGGCGAGGGTCCCCTCGTCATCCCGATGCCGCAGCGCCCGGCCGATGAGGCCGGCGATCTCGTCCATCTCCGGCTCGGTCATCCCCGCGGTGGTGACGGCGGGGGTGCCGATGCGGAGGCCGCTGGTGACGAATGGCGACCGGGGGTCGTTGGGAATGGTGTTCTTGTTCAGCGTGATGCCGGCCTTGTCGAGCGCCTCCTGGGCCTCCTTGCCGGTCAGCTCCGGATCGAACGGGCGCAGGTCGATGAGCATGAGGTGGTTGTCGGTGCCGCCCGAGACGAGGCGGAACCCCTCCCCTTCCAGGGCCGCCGCCAGCGCCCGGGCGTTGCGCACGATCTGGGTCGCATAGTCGCGGAACGAGGGCTGGAGGGCCTCGTGGAAAGCCACCGCCTTGGCTGCGATGACGTGCATGAGCGGCCCGCCCTGGAGGCCGGGGAACACCGCCTTGTCGACCGCCTTGCCGTGGTCGGCCCGGCACACGACCGCGCCGGCGCGGGGGCCGCGCAGCGTCTTGTGAGTCGTGAACGTGACGATGTCGGCGTGGGGAACGGGTGAAGGATGGGCCCCCCCTGCGATCAGCCCGGCGATGTGGGCGGCGTCGAAGAGGAACAGGGCGCCGATCTCGTCGCAGATCTCCCGGAAGGGCTGGGGGTCGATGGTGCGGGAGTAGGCCGTGGCCCCCGCGATGACCAGCTTGGGACGCTCGCGGCGGGCAATGTCACGGATCTGGTCGTAGTCGAGGCGCTCGTCGTCGTCGCGGACGCCGTAGGACACGACCTTGAACAGCCGGCCGGTGACGTTGACCGGGGAGCCGTGGGTGAGGTGGCCGCCCTGGTCGAGGCGCATGCCCATGATCGTGTCGCCCGGCTCGAGCACGGCCAGGAAGGCAGCCAGGTTGGCGTTGGCGCCGGAGTGGGGCTGGACGTTGGCGTGCCCGCCCCCGAACAGCTCCAAGGCCCGCTCCCGGGCCAGGTCCTCCGCCTCGTCGACGACGTAGTTGCCCCCGTAGTACCGCTTGTGGGGATAGCCCTCGGCGTACTTGTTGGTGAGTACCGAGCCCTGGGCCTCCATCACCTGGCGGGACGTGAAGTTCTCCGAGGCGATGAGCTGGATGGTCGTGTTCTGGCGCTCGATCTCGCGGTCGACGATCTCGAACAGCCGGTCGTCTCGCGGCGCCGGGGTGGTCACGGGGCGGTCCCCTCCTCCTGCTCGATGCCGGTGATGCGGTCGATGCGGCGCTGATGGCGCCCACCCTCGAACTCGGCCCCCAGGAACGCGTCGACGGCGTCGGCCGCGGCCTGGGGACCCGTGAGCCGGGCGCCCACGCAGACCACGTTGGCGTCGTTGTGCTGGCGGGCCATGCGGGCCGACGTGGCGTCGTGGACGACGGCCGCCCTGGCGCCGCGCACCTTGTTGGCGGCGATGCCGATCCCGATGCCGGTGCCGCACACGCACACGCCGTAGTCGGCTTCGCCGCCGACCACGCTCCGGGCCACGAGCGCCCCGAAGTCGGGGTAGTCGACCGACTCCTCGGAGTGGGCGCCGAGGTCCTTGACGTGGTGGCCCTGCTCCTCGAGATGGGCCTTGAGCTGCTCTTTCAGCTCGAAGCCGGCGTGGTCGGATCCAATCGCAATCGTCGTCAAGAAGCCCGCTCCCGGTCGGAGTCGGTGCGTGAGGCGTTGCCCCACAGCAGCCAAACCATCTGGTCGACGAGCTGGTCGAGGTCGGCGACCATCCGCTCGTAGGCCTTGCGGGGCTGGCCGATGGGATCGGCCACGTCGTCGTCGTGGGAACGGCCCATGAGGTCGCGCGTCGAGCGGCCGGCGTGCACGCGGGCCAACCAGTCCTCCACCGGCTCGGACGGCTGGCGGGGGCCCACCCGGGCGGCCCGCCGGACGAGCTCCTTGAGCGTGAACGTGCGGGGCCAGGTGTCGGGCGCCATCACCACCGCTTCCCGCACGTGCTCGCGGGCCATGGCCAGGATCAGGTCGGCCTGGCGCAGCAGGTCGGCGGTCATGGGCTGGCTGCGGTGGCGCGAGAGGTCGATCCCGACTTCCGACAGCACGTCGACCCCGTGGGAGCTGGCCGGTTGGCCACCTTCGAGCAGGCCGGCGGACCGGACGTTGGCGTGCACTCCCGCTTGCCCGAGCCGATGGCGGAGGATCGCCTCGGCCGCGGGAGAGCGGCAGATGTTGCCCGTGCAGAGAAAGAGGACTTCGATGGGCCCGAGTCTAACGACGGCCGGAGAAGGCCCGGTGGAGCAAACCCGCCGTGGACGGCCCTCGTAGTACCGATGACGTTGTCGCTTCGGCGGCGCGGCTCGACATGCAAGGATGGCGGCATGGGCAATCGGCGGGAAGTGCGGGTGTTGGTCGTCGGTCAGGGCTACGTGGGCTTGCCCTTGGCCATGCGCGCCGTGGAGGTGGGCCACACGGTCGTCGGTTTCGACGCCGACCCCCGGAGGGTGGCACGGCTCGTGGCCGGCGAGTCGTTCGTGGAGGACATCAGCGACGACGACCTGAGGGACGCCATCGCCACCGGGCGTTACTCCGCCTCGAGCGATCCCGAGTGCTGCGCCCTCTTCGACGTAGCCATAGTCACGGTGCCCACGCCCCTGCGCGAGGGCCTCCCCGACCTGAGCTACATCGAGAAGGCAGGGGCAACGATCGGACGCCATCTGAGGGCAGGAAACACCGTAGTCCTCGAGTC
>DASUXN010000265.1:0-2086 GCA_036377875.1 Acidimicrobiales bacterium | reverse complement strand
CTTGAGGGGGACGGCCGCCGCTCGCCGCCACCCGCCATCGGCAGTGACGAGGACCCGGGCCTCGGCGTCGTTGATCCGGTCGCTGAGGGCCTCCGCCGAGAACCCGCCGAACACGACCGAGTGGGGGGCGCCGATGCGGGCGCAGGCCAGCATCGCCACCGGCAGCTCCGGGATCATCGGCATGTAGATCGCCACCCGGTCACCCTTGGCGACGCCCAGTCCCTTGAGCACGTTGGCGAAGCGGGCCACCTCGTCCCGCAGTTCGGCATAGGTGATGGTGCGAGTGTCGCCCGGCTCACCCTCCCAGTGGTACGCGACGCGGTCGCCGTGGCCGGCGTCCACGTGGCGGTCGAGGCAGTTGTGGGCGACATTGAGCCTCCCGCCCACGAACCACTTGGCGAAGGGAAGGTCCCATTCGAGGATCGTCTGCCAGTCGGAGGACCAGTCGAGCAGCTCGTCGGCCTGGCGCGCCCAGAAGCCCTCGTAGTCCTGGTTGGCCTCGTCGTACATCGACTGGTCGACGACGAGCGACTGCTTCTTGAAGTCCTCGGGGGGTGGGAACGAGCGATTCTCGAGGTAGTAGGCCTCGATAGTTGCCGGCTCCGCCATCGCGTCCTCCGTGTTCGTTTGAAGCTCCGGCGAGCCTAGAACCGGATCAGGGGGCGTTCACCACCACGCTGCGGACCGCCTTGTCGTGCCAACCCTGGCTGCGGCGGTCCCACAGGGGCGAGAGCGCGTTGGCGATGCCGGGGAGGACGTAGGCGTAGAAGAGCAGGAAGTAGACGAGCCGGCGCAGGCCGCCTCGCACCGGCCCGATCGGGCCGCCCGTCTGGGCGTCCCGGACCTGGATCTTCACCGCCATCTTGCCGATCGTCGCTCCTCGCGAGCTGCCGTCCATGGCGGCCGCGTACACGACGGAGACGAGCAACGAGAGGTACACGAGGCCTTGCTTGGGCTGGTAGCGGACGATCTCCCCGTCCTCCCGGATCGCCTCCAACAGGTCGAACTGGAAGCCGACGAGAGCGACCGGCGCGGCCAGGATCAGCGCGTCGAGGACATACGCCACCAGCCGCTTCCACCACGGGGCGTACGACTCGGTGGGCAGGGCGTCGCCGGGGACGTCGCCCGGGGGCCCGTAACGCCAGCGCTCATCGCCCTCGCCGTCCTCAGGAGGCGGCGGCGGGGGCAGGGCGTCGGCCATCCGCCGACCCTATGCGCGGACCCATTCGAGGACGCGGAACGCACCCAGCCCGGAGAGATCGGTGAGGGCGGCGGCCTCGGTGACCGTGCTGCGCGACTTCAGAGCTTCGAGATCGCCGACGTGGGCCCGCTCGTGCCAGCGCCGGCGCGCCGCCTCGGTCACGTCGTCGACGCCGTAGGCCCGCAGGAAGTCGGCCTGGCTGCGGTCGACCGCCAGCGGGGCCAGCGACGCCAGCTGGTCCACCGCCACCTCGCAGGTCACGTCCTGCTCGCCGAGGTCGGCGAGGGGCGGGCCGCCCCGACCGTGAGCCCGGTAGGTGCGGACCCAGTCCGTCCACGGACGACGGGCCATGGACGGGGTGGTGTCGGCATAGTCGAACACGACCACCCGGCCCCGCAGCAGGCCGGCCAGGGCGGCGCGCAGCCACGCTCCGGCCGCGTGCTGCAGTGGGATGCGGGCGCCGGCGGCCAGGTCGGCGGGCGCGGCGCCGACGAGCCGGTCGGCCTCGGCCGCCACCGCCTCGGGCGCTTCGACCAGGCACTCCTCCAGCTCGGCCGTGACCCGCACCTCCGACCACCCGCCGCCCTCACCTCGTTCCAGCAGGCGGAAGGCGAGGTTGTCGAGCAGCTCGTTGGCCACGACCACCCCCTCGAACGGCCCCACCGGTAGCTCGTCCAGAGCCGTGACCAACGGGCCGATCCCCGCCACCGGCTGCGGCCCCAGGTCAGAGTCGGCCACGAGCATGGGCCCGAGCACCATCCCCGCCGGCTCCAGGGGCAGGCGGGACGCCTGCCGCTCACGCCACCGGGCGGACCGGTCGACGAGCACGTAGCGCAACGCGGGCGAGCACTCGGGGCGAGCGGCCAGCACCGTCGCCGCCAGGGC
>DASUXN010000264.1:0-6917 GCA_036377875.1 Acidimicrobiales bacterium | reverse complement strand
GTGATGCGCATGTCGGCCCGCTGGCATCGCCCTACCGCCTGCGGGCCCGAACTGCAAGGCACCACCTCGACGCCGGTGACGGTGGCGGTCTCCAGCTCGATGAGGGCGCCGAGGTTGGCGGGGCGGTCGGGCACGCCCTCGCCGGGCCACAGCACGATGAGGCCGACCACGGTGGCCAGCAGCAGCGGGGCCACGGCGAAGGCCAGCAGCCGCCGCACCCGCGCCGGAACCGGCCCCGCGGCGACCGCGGGGGCGTGGCCGTGCCCGTCGTCGCTGGTCATGGGCGGCGATTCTGCCGCGAAGATGGGCGGATGGACCGGCAAGGGTGGGACGAGCGGTACTCGGCGCGTGAGCAGACCTTCGTCCGGGACCCCAACCGGCTGGTCGTGGCCGAGATCGACGGGCTTGCGCCGGGACGGGCTCTCGACTTGGCCACCGGTGAGGGTCGCCACGCGGTCTGGCTCGCCTCGCGGGGCTGGCAGGTGGTGGCCGTCGACTTCTCGGTGGTGGGCATCACCCGGGCCGCGGCCCGAGCCCGCGCGGAAGGCTGGAACATCGCCTTCGCAGCCGCCGACGTCTACGCCCTCCGCCTCCCGCCCGAGTCCCTCGACCTCGTCCTGTGCTCGTTCTTCCATCCGCCGCCCGTGGAGCGGCGCCGCCTCTACCCGGCGGTGGCGGCTGCGTTGGCGCCCGGCGGCAGCCTGGTCCAGGTCAGCTACGACGTCCGGAACGCCACGGAAGGGAACGGCGGGCCCAAGGACCCGGCCATGCTTCTCGACCCTCCCGTCGTGGCCGCCGAGCTCGAGGCGCTGGGCATGAAGGTGACCCGGGCCGACACGGTCCGGCTCCGCACCCCGACCATGGACGGCGAGGAGGTGGACGTCGTCGACGCCATCATCCACGCCGTGAGGCCCTGACAGGGCGGGCTCACCCATTCAGGGTGCTCGCTCTGGTTGAATCGAAGGTCCGTACCCGGCGGCCCATGGAGGGCTGGACCCGTGGCTGACTCTCGCCCGTGAGCTACAACGACGACTGGGGAGGTCCCCCTAGGCGGCGTCCCCGCACGCTCTGGGGCGACCTGGGCGGGCTGTGGGGCCGGTTCCGCTCCCAGGCCTTGGGCGTGCAGCTGCTGGCGGCGGCGGTGGTAGTGGTGGTGATCCTCGTCCTCCTCGCCAGCCGGGGCGGCGACGGCGGCAACGCCCGGGTGGCCAGCCGCTCGACCACGACCCGGCCCACGCTCCCCCCGTCCACGACCACCACCGTCGTCCTCCCTCCGGGCGACGACGGGGTCGTCCGCACCGTGCTCGACGGGGACAGCTTCGAGCTGGCCGACGGCGTGAAGATCCGCCTGATCGGCATCGACGCCCCCGACACGGAGACCGACGCGTGCTTCTCCGGGGACGCCACCGCCCACCTCCGGCGCGTGCTCCCGGACGGCACGTCCGTCCGCCTCGTCTACGACCAGACGAAGACCGACCGCTTCAACCGCACCCTCGCCTACGTGTACCGCGTGCCCGACGGCCTGTTCGTCAACGTCGCCCTCGCCCGCGACGGCTTCGCCATCGAACTGCGAACGCCACCCAACACCCTCCACGCCGACGAGATCGCGGCCGCCGTCAACGACGCCCGCACCGCCAACCGAGGCCTCCACCAGGTCTGCTCGACGTCGACGACGGCGGCCCGCTCGACGACCACCGGGGGCGGGACGGCGAGCACCACAACCGCCCCGGCCGCGACGACCACCACGGCCGGCGAGGCGACGACCACCTCGTCCACCGTCGGGGCGACCACCTCGTCGGTCGCCACCGTGCAGAGGGACGTCCTGTGCGAACCGCTGGGAACCACCGGCGTCTTCAGCGACGGCACGGCCGCCGTCTGCGCTCGCGACGCGCAGGGCTTCAACCGTTGGCGAGCCGCCTAACCGGTCGATCCCGACCGGTGGCGGGCCCACCCCGCCTCGGCTGCGATCGTCGAGGTCGGGCAGTCGCCGGGCAGCCCCGTAGCGGCGAGAAACGTGGCCGTGGTCGTGGCCGTGCCCACGTAGGCGACGGGAGGAGAGAAGAGCACGTCCGCCCAAGGGAAGGCGAGGCAGGTGGGTGCGGTCGAGCCGTACCACTGGGCGGTGGTGAACGAGGTGGGCGCCAGCCCACCCCAGGTCGTGGGCAGCGTCAGCTGCCCGATGGGCACCCACGCCCCACCGGTGTGGTCGTAGATCCATGCGCCCCACGTCCCTGGCGACAGTCGGTAGACGAACGGGTAGTAGAGGCGTCCGGCGGTCCACTCGAAGGCGACCGCCCGGGCGTGTGACGTGCCGTCCGGTTCCACCACGCTGAAGACGGCGAACTTGCCCGCAGGGTCGTCGAGCACGCCCACCGCCCCCAACGCACCGCCGCTGGAGAACCCGAAGTAGTGGGCGAACAGGTAGGCCGGGGCCACCTGGCCCGAGGCGGCGGTTGGGTCGGCCGCCACCGCCATCCACGTACCCATTCCGTCCAGAGCGGCCGGCGACGGCTGGTTCCACAGCCCGAACGAGGGGCCCTGGGTGCGGGCGGGTGGCGGCGGGCCGATCGCCCACGCCGGTTCCGGGGGCGGCGGCGCCGGCCCGGCCCCGGCGGCGGTGATCCGGCGGACGCGGAAGTTCTCGCCTTCGGACACGTAGAGGTTCCCGGCGGCGTCGAGGGCGGCGTCGGTGGGCACGTGGAACTCGGCCTCGAGGGGCGGCCCTCCGTCCCCGCTCAGCCCCCAGCGACCGGTGCCGGCGATGGTGCGGATCGTCCCCGAGGGATCGATCATCCGCACCCGGTGGTTGCCCATGTCGACCAGGAACACATTGCCGGCGGCGTCGGCGGCGAGCCCTCCGGGCCACCCGCCCCCGCCGATCATGGCCTGGGTGGCGGCGCCTCCGTCCCCCGAATACCCGAAAGCGCCGGTGCCGGCGACGGTGCGGATGACCCCGTCGCCGCCGATCCGGCGCAGGCGTGCCCTCTCGCCTTCGAGGACGAGCATCCGCCCCTGGCTGTCGAAGGCCAACGACGTGGCCCGGAGGTGGGCCTGGGCCGCGGGCAGGCCATCGCCCAATTGGTCGGCGGGGCTGCCGCCGCCCGCCACCGTCATGATCGTGCCCGCCTGGCCGACCTTGCGGATGCGGGCGGTGGCGGAGTCGGCGATGTAGAGGTTGCCGGCGGCGTCGAGGGCGATGTCCTGGGGGCGCAGGTAGACCTGGGTGGCAGGCTGGCCGTCGCCCAACTGGCTCGAGTACGACTGACCCCCGGCGACGGTGCTGATGGTCCCCTGGGGGCTCACCCGCCGCACCGCGTCTTCCGAGCTGATCAGCACGTTCCCGGCTCCGTCGACGAGGATCGCATTGGGTCGGGGGATTCCCGCCATGGTCGCGGCGCCGCCGTCCCCGCTGGCCGTGCTCGCTCCGGTACCGGCGAACGTGGTGATCGCGCCGCCGGGCGAGACCTTCCGCACCCGGTGGTTCATGGTGTCGGCGATGTACATGTTGCCGGCGTTGTCGAACACCATGCCCTTGGGGTGCTGGAGCTGTGCGCCCGCGGCCGGCCCGCCGTCGCCGCCGACGGTGCGCATGCCGTTGCCGGCCACGGTGGTGATGGTCCCCGACGGGTCGACGCGGCGGACCCGCAGATGGTCGCTGATGTAGAGGTTGCCCTTGCCGTCGACGACGAGGTCCCGCACCAGGCCGAGCGGTGACGACGTGGCCGGGCCTCCGTCGCTGACCGGCCCGGCGTCGCCCGTCGAGGGCATCTGGTAGGCGCCGTTGCCGGCGATCCGGCGCAGTATCCCGTCGCTGCCGACCTTGCGGACCAGATCCCGGTCGTTGACGTAGACGGCGCCCGACCCGTCCACCGCGACGGCCCACACGTGGACCTCCATCTCGGTGGCGGGCCCCTCGGTGCCGTACTCGAGGTTCCCGCCGCCCACCACGGTGGTGATGGCGCCGGTGGTGGCGTCCACCCTCCGGACCCGCTGGTTGCCCGTGTCGGCGATGAACAGGTTGCCGGCGGCGTCGACGGCGAGGCCGTTGGGGTTGTGGAGCTGGGCCGACGCGGCCGGCCCGCCGTCGCCCGAGAACCCGGCCACGCGGGTACCGGCGTAGGTCGTGATGATCCCCGTTCCCGCGTCGACGCGGCGGACCCGGTGCTCGTAGAGCTCGGAAACGTACATGTTCCCGGCCGGGTCGAAGGCGACGTCGCTGGGCCCGTAGAGGAACGCCTCGCCCGCGGGCCAGCCGTCGCTCTCTACGTACTGGCCCTTGCCCCCGCCGGCGACGGTGTGGATGATCCCGGCGGAGTCGACGGTGCGGACGCGTGAGTTGTGCATGTCCACGAAGTGCATCTCGCCCTGGGGGCTCACCGCCACGCCGTTGGGTTCGTCGAGGTAGGCGTCGACGGCGGGACCGCCATCGCCGGCGAAGCCGAACTTCCCGCTCCCCGCCACGACCCGCTCGACCCCGGATCGGAGGTCGAGGACCCGCACCACCGGCCGCTGGTTCCACCCGGTGGCGGCATCGGCGACGTAGAGGAGGTCGCCGAAGACGGCCAGGCCCGTGGGGTCCTGGGCCACGCTCACCGCCTTCCCGTAGCCGACTCCGCCCGCGAAGGTCGTGATCACGCTCTGGGCCGCCGCCGCCGGGAGCGGAGCGGGCCGGCTCACGACCGCCGTGGCAACCAGGGCGGTCGCGGCAAAGGCGCGCCGCAGGTTCACCCTGGTGTTTTCGACCCGTCGCAGCCTGGAGTTGAGGCGAATCGACCCCTACAGGCCGGGCCGAGCGAGGTCGATTGATTCGTGGTGGCGATAGCGGCGCGTCCCCGAACGGGAGCCTGGCTGGTCGCGCTCGGCCTCGTGGTGCTGGCGACGCTCGCCCCTCCCCTGCGCCCGGTCCCCGCCCGGGCCCGGCCGTCCGAGGCGGCCGGCCAGCACGTCGTGGACGCCACCACGTTCGACCGGCTCTCCGACGGCGGGCGCAACAGCGCCCTCGACGGCGCGCCCACCTCCGCGCCCCGCACCGCCCGGGCCGGCGTGCCCAGTCCCGAGGGGCCTACGGACCGGGCTTCCCTGGTCAACGACCCGACCACCGACGGGCTCAACGACACCCAGGCGAGCAACGACCTCACCCTCGCCAAGGGCAACGTCGTCTCCGCGTTCAGCGACTCCGGTTCCGCCGCGGCGGGGCCGCACTTCACCGGCTACGCCGTCTCCACTGACGGCGGTGCGTCGTTCAGCGACCGGGGCACCCTCCCCGACGGGCCGGTGGGCGACGGGAGCAACGCCAAGCTCGCCACCGACAGCGAGACGGGCCGGGTCTACCTCGCCACCATGAGCCGCACTGGCCAGGAGGTGCTCCAGCTCTGGCGGTCGGACGACGGGGGGATGACGTTCGGCGCCCCGGTCACGCCCACCCCCGGCTTCGAGGGAACGACTGCGTTCCAGGACACCCTCTCGGTCGAGGTCGACAACTTCGGGGGCGGGCCGGCCGCGGGCCAGGCCACTGTCTATCTGGCGTGGAAGCGGTTCGGCGGGCCGCCCGAGGGAGGCGCCATGGAGCTCACCCGGTCGACCGACGGGGGCAACACGTGGACGCCCTATCAGGGTCTCAACCTGCCCGCGGCATGGGAGACACAGGGGCCCGAGGTGGTCGTCGCTCCCGATCACTCCGTCCTGGTCTTCTGGTGGGCCCGCCCGATCTCGAACGGTCCCGGGGAGCTCCAGGTCGTCCGCTCCACCGACCGGGGCCTGACGTTCGGCCCGGCGACGAAGGTCGCCCAGCTGCGGTCCTACGGCCCCAACGGCAACGTCGGCCTCCCCTTCGGCTTCCGCACCAACGGCTTCCCCCGCGCGGCGGTGAACCCGGTCAACGGCCACCTCTACGTCGCCTATAACGACGACCCCGTCGGTACCGACGGGTCGGGCGTCTTCCTCGTGGTCTCCACCGACTCCGGGGCGACGTGGTCGGTCCCGCAGAAGGTCGAGTCCGACCCCGGCACCTCGGACCAGTGGCACCCGGCGCTGACCGTGTCGCCCGACGGCACCCGCCTGTTCGTGGCCTTCTCCGACAACCGGGAGGACGGCTACTGGATCCGCCGCATGGGCACCATCGGCCGCATCTCGGGTTCGACCGTCGCCTTCGGAGACGACTTCCCGCTCAGCCCCGCCTTCCCGCCCGTCGCCGGCCAGGACCCGCTGGTGGGGCGCACGTACATGGGCGGCTACGACGGGGCGGTCAGCGACGGCCGGTTCTTCTACACGACGTGGACGGACACTCGCGACTCCCACCTCACCCACGACTTCCAGCCCGACATCCGGTTCGCCAGGGTCCCCCAGGACCTGGACGACAGCTCCGCCGACCTCGCGCTGACCGTGGTCGCGTCGCCCCCTGCGACCGTCATCCAAGAGGAGGTCACCTACACGGCCACCGTGGCCAACACTGGCCCCGACGGTGCCGCCTTCGCCTCGTTCACCGGCCTGGCCCCGGCCAGCTTCATGGTCACGTCGGCAACGCCCTCCCAGGGCAGCTGCACGGTCTCGACCACCGGTCTGGTCAGCTGCACGCTGGGGACGGTGGCGCCGGGGGCGGCGGCCACGGTCACGGTGCGGGCCGGTACGGGCGTGCAGCCCGGGCCGCACACCTTCCTGGCCGTGGCGGAGACGCTGGTGGACGATCCCGTCGGGAGCAACGACCTCGCCACCTCCACCGTCGACGTGGCGCTCCGCCCCGGGACCGAGGTGGTCGGCTACAGCAGCGGGGCCGTGTCGGGTGACATCCCCGGCGGCAGGACCGTCGAGTTCCCGATCGACGTGGCCCCCAACGCCGGGGTGCTCGACGTGGCTGTGCGCGTGCGGCTGAGCCACACGTGGGATGCCGACCTGACTCTTACGCTTGTGGGGCCAGACGG
>DASUXN010000263.1:0-10603 GCA_036377875.1 Acidimicrobiales bacterium | reverse complement strand
GTCCTGGCCCACCTCGTGCACCTGCGGGTCGACGGCCCGGGCCAGGAGGATGTCCTTGGTCACGCCCGAGATCTCGGCGGCCTCCCGGGGCCGGCCGAACATGAACTCGTCGATCTCGCTTTCCCAGGTCCGGAAGCGGGGACAGGCCCGGGTGCAGGACGTGCAGCCCCGGTCGCCGTGGCCGCATCCCCCCGGCCCGCCCTCCTCTTCGAGGTGGAACGGCTTGTAGACGCCGTTCTTGTCCTCGTAGCCGAGCACGTCGTACGGGCACGCGACGACGCAGCCCGCGCACCCCGTGCACAGACCTGAGGTCACGACCTCGTCCCATAGGTGGGCCCAGTGCAGGACCTCCCGTGCCATGGTCGACCACTGTACGGGCGGCTGGCCGGGTATCCAGAATGGCCCCGTGCCCGAACTGGCCGAGGTCGAGGTCTACCGGCGGTTGGCCGAGGGCGTGGTCGGCCGGGTGGTGGCCGAGGTCGCCGCCCCCGACGACTGGTACCTGAAGCGAGGCCTCACCGCGCCGGCGCTGGAGGCGGCCTTGGTGGGGCGGACGGTCACCGACGCCCGCCGCACCGGGAAGCTGCTGCTCCTGGAGACCGACGGGCCCGTCCTCGGCCTGCGCTTCGGGATGAGCGGGCGCCTGCTGGTCGACGGGCGGGCTGCGGTCGACAACCTCATGTACGCCTCCAATCGCGAGCTCGAGAAGTGGGACCGCTTCGCCCTGCGCTTCGCCGCGCCGGCCGGGGGGGACCTGCGCATGCGCGACCCCCGCCGGCTGGGTGGGGTGGAACTCGACCCGCCCGAGGCCCGGCTGGGGCCGGACGCCCTCACCGTCGGGGCGGCGGCCCTGTCCCGCCTGCTGGAGAGCGACGCGCCGCTGAAGGCGCGGCTCATGGACCAGGCCCGCCTGGCCGGCGTGGGCAACCTCGCCGCGGACGAGGTCCTGTGGCGAGCTGGCCTCGACCCCGCCCGTTCTGCCCGGTCCTTGTCGCCCGCCGAGCGCCGCCGCCTCCACCGCCACCTGCGGGCCACAATGGCCGATCTGCTGGCGCGGGGCGGCTCCCACACCGGCGACCTCATGCCCCAACGCCAACCCGGGGGTCTCTGCCCCAAGGACGGCACCGCTCTCGTCCGTCGCACCATCGGAGGAAGAACCACGTGGTCATGCCCTCGCCACCAGCAGTGAGGCCCGGAGACCGTTGGCGCGAGGCGGTGTCCGCCCTGGCCGTGCCCCAGGCGATCCTCGATGCCGCCGCCGACCCTGCTCCCGTCCTCGAGGCGTCACGGTTCCGCTGGAACCCCGAGGAGGACGCCAAGCAGCCGGTGCGGCCGTCCCGCCGCCGGGCTCTCGAAGCCCTGCCCGACGGCGGGACCGTTCTCGACGTGGGCGTGGGCGGGGGAGCGTCGAGCTTCGGCCTGGTGCCCAAAGCCGGCCTGATCGTCGGAGTGGATCCCCTGGAAGCGATGCTTGACGCGTTCGCGGCGAGCGCCCGCGAGCTGCGCGTCGAGGTCCGCCCCGTGCTCGGCAAGTGGCCCGACGTGGCCGCCGAGGTCGAACCGGCGGACGTCGCCGTCTGCCACCACGCCATCTACGGAGTGGCCGAGGTGGAGGACTTCCTCGCTGCCCTGACGGCCCACGCCCGCTCCCGGGTCGTGATCGAGGTGTCCACCCGCTCGCCCTTGACCCAGCTCAACCCGCTGTGGAAGTCGATCCACGGTCTGGACCGCCCCGACCCCGCCGTGGCCGAGGAACTCGAGGCCGTGGTGCGGGCCATGGGCCTGGCCGTAGAGCGGGAGGACATCTCGCTCCCGCCCCGGCTGCCCGAGGTCACGCCCGACCTCGTCGCCTTCGCCCGTCGGCGGCTGTACGTCGGGCCTGAACACGATGCCGAGATCGAGGCGTGGCTGCGCGACCGTGAGCCGCCCCAGCACGACGTCGCCGCCCTGTGGTGGCCTGGGGGTGGGTGATGGAGCTGCACTACGACCGCCTCGGCGCCCGGCTGACGGCCATCGGCGACGCCGGCATCGAGCACGACCGCCTCGGCACCCGCCCCGTCCGCCTCGGCGACCTCGACCTCACCTACGACCGTGCCGGCTCGCGCCTGCGCTCCATCGGTGCGGCGCCCATCGAATACGACCGGCTCGGCTCCCGCCCGTGCACGCTCGGCCCTTGGAAGGTCGACTTCGACCGCCTCGGCTCGCGAATCCGCCAGGTGGGCCCATATGCCGTCGACTACGACCGGGCCGGCACGCGTGTGCGCACGATCGGGCCGATGACGGTCGACTACGACCGCGCCGGCTCCCGGCCGAAGGAAGTGCGCCTGGCCGGCGGCGGCGACGACCTCACCCCCGACGACCTCCTGGTCCTGTATTTCGTCCTGCACTGGGTGCGCTCACAAGCAGAAGCAGCCGCCTCCACATAATTCGACGGCGCTATTGAGGTATTGCCCATGCGGCCTGGCCGACTTACCGCGCTGCTAGTGGCTCGCGAACCTCCTGACAAACAGGAGCGGTCCGTCGCTGATTTCGTCGTTGGCCATGAACCGAACATCGACGTGAGCCAGTGGGATTGTTGTAAGCACGTCGTCCGGATACTCCGGGTCGGGATCAGGAAGACAGACCGTGTCCGCCGGTATTCCGAGGGAACGTCGCTCCTGAGCCCACTCCACGACCGCAATGACTTGGAGAAGACTTGGGCGCTGTCGCCGCATCCAGTCAATAAGCGCCTGCTCGTACTCCACCCGCCACCGCATGGCGCTGAGAGTAACCCTAGCTGTTCCCTCTCCGTCCCCTGAGCAGGTGATCCGGGAGTTCCACCAAGGTCTTCCGGTTGTTGGGGTCGGCCATGCGAGCGCGCTCTCGCTCCAGAAGTGCCTGTATCTCCTCCTGGCTTAGCCGCTGTTCGCTTACCCGGCCCGGTTCCTCGCTCACCTGTTCCTCCATAGGTTCGGCATTACCTGCCAGAACGCGCCGAAGCGACCCTCGAAGCCCAGGCCGCCGATCGAGAATCGCTCCGCTTGCTGTTCCGGCGTCACCACCCCGCCGTCCTCGCCACCTTCGCACATCGCCTGCATCCTCCCTTGGTAGCCCTATCGAACACACTTTCGATGTCCCTTGGGATACCCCTACCGCCGTGGTGTGACAGTAGGGGCTTTCTCGGAAAGGATCTCCATACATCTCAGTGTTGCTCACGCGGCCATCCCCAACAATCGCACCAGCCCTGACCTGCGCATCTAGGACTCTCCACAGGGTTTTCCCCGTTGGGTCCCCATGCCTGACTTCCTCGTCCGAATCGTGAGCGGACGGGAGCGCCCGCTCGGTACCGGCTAGCCCATAGGTGCTCGGGGATCCTCGGGGCCTGGCGCAACGGGGGGGACGGGGTCCATGGGGTCGGTGTCGAGGGGCGGGAGCGGTGGGGTCATGGTGTCGAGCTCAGCGTCGGTGGGGAGGTCGGGCTCGTCCTCGGCGAGGTCGCGAGGAATCGGGGGCGGCTGGTCAGGAGTGGACATGACGGGGGCCTACCCGCGTACGCCGTGCGCCAACAACGGCCAGACCGCCGACCATGGCGCACACCGCCAGCGACGCGGCCGGATGGCGGATGTCCCCGATCGACCGGATGAACCCGAGCGCGGCGCCGGCCGAGGCGACGGCGACCGTCACGAAGGCGACCCGGCCCTCGTCCCGCCCGCCGGTTGCCGCCGCGTACCCACAGAGAAGCCCGAGGAACGAGCACCAGGCACCGAGGTACGTGCCGGTGAGGCGGATGAGGTCGACCGGGCTCGGCAGGGAGGTCCGGGTGCCGTCACCCCAGACAAGGGCGCCCACCAGCAGTAACACCACGCTCCACCCCGCCAGCACCGCCCGGGCCCATCCGACCACGGGCGGACCAGCCCCAACCCGCTCGCCCGTCAACAACAACAACGAGGCCGACACGGGTGCGGTGAGAAACAGGCCCATCCACGCCAACGCCTGCCAACGGTCGAAGTCGAAGACCTCGTTGTGGACGATCGAGAGCACGAGCGTTGGTACGGCGAGTCCCAGCACTCCCACCAGCAACGTCCGCGCCGCGCGCCACGGCAGCGTCAGTGCCCATCCGAACACCACCGCCGAGGCCAGGTAGAAACCGCCGATCAGGGCGGCCGCGGCCGGAGGGTTCAGCGTCCACGAGAAGTAGCGGTCGGTGGAGCCGGGCGCCACCAGCAGTGCGACCCCACTGGCGCCGGCCGCCGCCACCACGATCCCGAAGAAGATCCTAAGGGGGTAGCTCATCCCCGGACAGGCTCATGCGACGGAGGAACACGTCCTGCACGTTCTGGTCCTGGTCGGCGGCGTTGGTCGTGTCGCTCCACACCACCAGGGCGGCGGCGTCGGTGGAAGCGACGTCCGGGGGGTACCAGTCGCCGATGGCGGCGGCGAAGGGGTACCGGCGGACGGGGCGTTCGTTGACCTGGCGGGAGACGAAGCGGGTGCCGCCGTCGAGCGAGTAGGCCCAGAAGACGTTGTCGGTGTTGGCCTGGGGGCGGCGGTAGTAGACGAGGTCGATGCGACCGTTGGGGGCGACCGAGATCGACGGCGTGCGGGATGTGCCTGTGCTCTGGGCGTCCTGGCCGGGAGCGATGCCTACCGGCTCGCCCCACGTGACGCCCCGGTCGGCCGACTTGCGGAAGAAGACCTGCTGGCCGCCGGTGCGGGCGTCGGAGTAGACGACGTAGAGGTTGTTCAGCCGCTCGTCGAAGGCGAGCTTGGCCGTGTCGTAGCGGTCGCCGATCGCCAGTTGGTTGTCGATGGTGCTGTAGGTGAAGGTGGCGCCACCGTCGGTGGATCGGGCCAGCAGCAGGTCGGTCGGCCCATCGGCGAAGCGCCGTGCGAACGTGATGTAGATGGTGCCGTCGGGCGTCTGGAGCGCCCTCGACGGGGTCTGGCCCGCGGGCGGGTCGTTGAGCACGACCGGGGTCGTGAAGGTGACGCCGCCGTCGTCGGAGCGCGAGAACATGGCCGAGTCGCACAGGTTGGCGGCGGGCCGGCACTGCCAGAACGTGAGAAGGATCCGGTCGGCGCCCGACGGCCCGGCTACGACCGACAACTGGGGGCGGGCGAAGCTGAACCCCTCGCCCGGAGGCGGGGCGGCGACCTTCGTGGTGAAGTTCTCGCCCCCGTCGGTGGACGTGCCGAGGATGACGCTCTCGCGGGTGCCGTTCAGCTCCCGGTGAGCCGATCCGTAGGTGGCATAGACATTGCCCGACGGCCCGAACGCCACCCCGCCCGGCCCGGTGGGAACGTGCCCCCCGGCGCCGCCATTGATCTTGCAGCCGTTGTAGCCCTCGGGCTCCTGGAAGACGCCGTCGATCCACTCCTTGCCCCGGTCGAACGTGACGTGCCAGGTGCAGTGGCCGGCGGTCATCTTGGCGTCGGTGACCACCACGTGGTTCTCGTCCTTGGGGTCGACGGCGACCGACGGGCCCTCGTAACCGCGGGCCAGGCCCGGGTCCTCCGCCGCCCGGCAGGCGGGGAACGCGCAGCGGGCGGCGAGGGCCTCCTCGTCGTCGCCCTCGTCCTTGTCGAGGCCGCCGGTGAGGACGTACACGACCGCCATAAGGAGGAGGACCCCGCCCCCGATCATGGCCATCAGCGGCCACTTCGCCTGCCCGCTTTCGTTCTGCGACATATGGCGCGGCAGGCTAGGACATCGTCGGCCATCTAGCCTGGACGACGTGCATGTGAGGGGGCAGTTGTTTGTCGGCGGGCGGTGGGTCGAACCCGCCGGCACGGGCGTGATCGAGGTGGTCAACGCCGGCACCGAGGACGTGCTGGGAAGTGTCCCCGCGGGCAACGCGGCCGACGTGGACGCCGCCGTCGCCGCTGCCCGCGAGGCGTTCGAGCCTTGGGCGGCAACGGCCGTGGAGGTGAGGGCCGACCTCCTGCAGCGGCTCAGCGACGGCCTCATGGGGTGCCTGCCCGAGCTCGGCACGCTCATCGCCCAGGAGGTCGGGATGCCCGTGTCCACCGCCACGGTGGCCCAGGCCGGGCTTCCCGCGGTCGTGGTCAAGACCTTCGTGGACATCGTGCGCCAGTTCCCGTTCGAGGAGCCACTGGGCGCCTCGACGGTCGTCTACGAACCCATGGGGGTGGTCGCCGCCATCACCCCGTGGAACTACCCGCTGCACCAGGCCGTGAGCAAGGTCGCCGCCGCCCTCGCCGCGGGGTGCACGGTGGTGCTCAAGCCCAGCGAGGTGGCGCCCCTGAGCGCCTTCGTGCTGGCCCAGCTGATCGCCGAGGCCGGATTCCCGCCGGGGGTGTTCAACCTGGTGACCGGGCTCCCCAAGCTCGTCGGCGAGGCGCTGATCAGCCATCCCGGCGTCGACATCGTCTCGTTCACGGGATCGACGGCCACCGGCCAGCGGGTCGCCGAGGTGGCGGCCCAGACGCTCAAGCGGGTGACGCTCGAGCTGGGTGGGAAGTCGGCATCGATCGTGCTCGACGACGCCGACCTGGAGGAGGCGGTGCAGGCCAGCGTCCGCCAGGCCTTCCTCAACTCGGGCCAGACGTGCATGGCGTGGAGCCGCCTCGTCGTACCCCGAGAGCGTCACGACGAGGCTGCCCTGATCGCCGGCAAGGTGGCGGAGCAGATGAAGCTGGGCGACCCTCTCGACCCCGAGTCGGAGCTGGGCCCGCTGGCGTCGCACGACCAGCGGGAGCGGGTGCGCCGCTACATCCGGCTGGGGATGCAGGAGGGGGCGACCCTCGTCACCGGCGGCGTCGACCCGCCCGTGGGCCTCGACCAGGGCTACTACGTGCGTCCCACGATCTTCTCCGACGTCGACAACGACATGGCCATCGCCATCGACGAGATCTTCGGGCCGGTCGTCGTCATCATCCCCGCCGACGACGAGGACGACGCCGTCCGCATCGCCAACGACTCGCCTTACGGACTGCACGGGGCGGTCTTCTCCTCCGACCCCAAACGGGCCGAGCGGGTGGCACGGCGCATGAGGACGGGCCAGGTCGACGTGTGTGGCGTGGGCGGGTTCAACCCCCTCGCCCCCTTCGGCGGGTACAAGCAGTCGGGGCGGGGACGTGAGCTGGGACGGTGGGGCCTCGAAGAGTTCCTCGAGGTCAAGTCGCTTCAGCTTCCTTGAGCGGACTCGTCCGCTCCATCGGCCTCGACCGCCCCGTCGACCTGCGCCTGACCCTGGGCCTGGTGCGGCGCGGGCGGCTCGACCCGACGATGCGCATCGCCAGCGGTGAGGCGTGGCGCGCCACCCGGACGCCCGACGGCCCGGCGACCACCCGCATCGTCGCCCACGGGGCCGAGGTCACCGTGCGGGCCTGGGGCCCCGGCGCAGCATGGGCCCTCGACGCCGCCCCCGCTCTGGTCGGCGCCCTCGACGACGAGCGCGGGTTCGCCCCCGCCGACCCGGTCGTGGACGGTCTGCGCCGCCGCCTGCCCGGGCTGCGCCTTTGCCGCACCGGTGCCGTGCTCGAGGCCATGGTTCCCTCGATCCTCGAGCAGAAGGTCATCGGGCTGGAGGCCCGGCGGTCCTACGCCGCCCTCGTCCGCACGCTCGGTGAGCCCGCCCCCGGGCCCCTGCCCGGCCTGATGCTCCCGCCGTCGCCGGCGGTGCTGGCCCGGACGCCCCGCTACGTCTTCCACCGCTGCAACATCGAACGCAAGCGGGCGGACACCGTCCGCCTGGCCGCGTCCTATGCCCGCCGGCTGGAGGAGGCAGCATCGCTGCCCCGGGCGAAGGCCTACGCCCGTCTCACCGCCCTGCCCGGTATCGGGCCGTGGACGGCGGCCGAGGTGGGAATGGTCGCATTCGGCGACGCCGACGCGGTCAGCGTGGGCGACTATCACCTGCCCAACCACGTGGCCTACGCCCTCGCCGGCGAGCCGAGAGCCGACGACGCCCGGATGCTCGAGCTGCTCGAGCCCTACCGCGGCCAGCGCGGCCGGGTGATCCGGCTGATCATGGCAGGGGGGCCGTCGCCGCCGAGGTACGGGCCGAGGCTGGCGCTCAATCCGATTGCGGCGCTGTAACGCAGGGGTACAGGGGCAGACAGGGGGGCATGCCGGTGCAGGAGGGTCAGGTACGGGACGACCACGTCCTCAAGGTCACGCGAGCGGTCTCGATCGCCATCATCCCGATCCTGACCGCGGCGTTCGTGCTGCTGTTTCTCTTCCCCACCCGCACCGAGCAGCTGTGGTCGTGGACGATCGACCCGACCATGAGCGCGCTGGTTATGGGCGCCGGCTACCTGTCCGGTGCGTACTTCTTCTACCGGGCCGCCACCGTCCGTCAATGGCACCGGGTCGGCACGGGGTTCGTGGCCGTGACCGTGTTCGCCACCATGCTCGGCTTGGCCACGATCGTCCATTGGTCCCGGTTCAACCACGACCACGTCTCGTTCTGGGCATGGGCCGGGCTGTACTTCTCCACGCCGCTCCTGCTGCCGTGGCTGTGGGTCCGCAACCGACGCACCGACCCGGGCGTGCTGGAGCCGGGTGACCGAGAGGTGCCCCGGCCCATCCGGAATGTGATGGCGGTCGTCGGCACGCTCCAACTGGTGTTCGCCGGAGTCATGTACTTCCGGCCCACCGCCGTCGTCGAGCACGCACCGTGGACGCTCACCCCCCTCACTTGCCGCTCGCTGAGCGCCTTCGCCGCCTTTCCCGCCGTCGTCTACCTGGCCTTCGCCGTCGAACGGCGGTGGAGCGCGCTGAAGATCCCCATCGAGGTGGCGATGATGGGAATGGCCCTGATCGGCGTGGCCGCCGTTCTCGCGGCCGACGAGTTCGACGGCGCCGACGGGCTGGTCTGGGGATGGCGTATCGGCCTCGTCGTGGCGTTCGGCCTGCTCGCCGCCCTGCACTCGGCCATGAGCAGGCCAGTCCCTGGGTAGAAAGCGGCCCATGCCGGGACGCTGGTACCAGGAAGCGGTCATCTACTGCCTCGACGTCGAGACGTTCCAGGACTCCAACGGGGACGGGTGCGGCGACTTCGCCGGCCTCACCAGCCGGCTCGACTACCTCGAACGGCTCGGGGTGACGTGCCTGTGGCTGCATCCCATCCACCCGAGCCCCAATCGCGACGACGGTTACGACGTCGCCGACTTCTACAACGTCGATCCCCGCCTGGGCACGCTCGGGGACTTCGTGGAGTTCGTCCACCAGGCCGGGGCGCGGGGGCTTCGGGTGATGATCGACCTGGTCGTCAACCACACCTCCGACGAGCATCCCTGGTTCCAGTCGGCCCGTTCCAGCCCGGACTCGCCCTTCCGCGACTGGTACGTCTGGTCGAAGGAAGAGCCCGAGAACCTGACCCAGGGGGTGGTGTTCCCGGGCGTGCAGGAGCGGACGTGGACCTACGACGACCAGGCCGGCGCCTGGTACTTCCACCGCTTCTACGAGTTCATGCCCGACCTCAACGCGGCCAACCCGAGGGTGCGCGAGGAGGTCAAGAAGATCGCCGCCTTCTGGGTCCAGCTGGGCGTGGCCGGGTTCCGGATGGACGCCGCCCCGTTTGTCATCGAGCTCACCGAGCCCAACGTCGACGTCCCGCCCAAGGACTTCGACTACCTGCGGGAGTTGCGCGACATCATCTCGTGGCGCCGGGGTGACGCCACCGTGCTGGCCGAGGCCAACGCCGAGCCCGACGAGCTGGTCGAGTACTTCGGCGGTCGCGGCGTCGACGGCACGCAGGCGGGCGACCGCCTACCCATGCTGTTCAACTTCCTGCTCAACCAGAAGGCGTTCCTGGCTCTGGCCCGTGGTGAGGCGGCGCCGGTTATAGAGGGGATCGAGGCCACGCCCGACATCCCTGTCACCTGCCAGTGGTCCACGTTCATGCGCAACCACGACGAGGTCGACCTGGGCCGGCTGACCGACGAGGAGCGCCAGGAGGTGTTCTCGCAGTTCGGGCCCGAGGAGAACATGCAGCTCTACGGGCGGGGGATCCGCCGCCGACTGGCGCCCATGCTCGGCAACGACCGCCGGCGGCTGGAGATGGCCTACGCCCTGCAGTTCACCCTTCCTGGCACGCCTGTCCTCCGCTACGGCGAGGAGATCGGCATGGGCGACGACCTGTCGTTGGAGGAGCGCAACGCCATCCGCACCCCCATGCAGTGGTCGGACGGGCCCAACGCCGGCTTCTCCACGGCGCCCCCCGAACAGCTGATCCGCCCCGTGATCGACGACGGGGAGTACGGCTACTCGGCGCTGAACGTCACCGCCCAGCGGCGCGATGCCCACTCCCTGCTGTCGTGGATGGAGCGGGCCCTGCACACGTTGCGGGAGTGCCCGGAGTTCGCCCTCGGGCGCTGTGAGGTCCTCGACCCCGGAGTGCCGTCGGTGGTCGCCCTGCGCCGGGAGGGACCGGCCGGCGCCATGCTCGCCCTGACCAACCTCGGCGACGAGGCCGTCACCGTCGACCTGTCCGGCGTCGAGGCAGGGCCGCAGCCTCCCGAGGAGACCTTCGCCGACGGCGACTACGGCGACCCCCATCCCGACCTGGGCAAGCTCCGCCTCGAAGGCTACGGGTACCGCTGGATCCGCCTGGGCCGCGACCTCGACGGCCCGATGTTGACCACCGACTGACGAGCT
>DASUXN010000262.1:0-2202 GCA_036377875.1 Acidimicrobiales bacterium | reverse complement strand
CGGGCGAAGTCTCGCCTCTCGGCGGTGACGCGGACCACCACCCGTTCCCCGGGCAGGGCACCGGTGACGAACACCACCCGGCCGTCCCCATCGCGCGCCAGGGCGTCGCCACCCGCGGCCATGGCCGACGGCTCGAGCTCGAGCTCCTCATTTCCCACCGGACCATGGTCCCGCAGGCCGACCACCCGGTCGGCGCGGGGACGTCGACGGCGCCCCGCGCTCCCCGAGTGGTCGGCCTCTTCAAGGGTTCGGCCGGACCAGGCCTCCACTTGACGCTGTTGTCAGCGCACTCCGGTGGAGACGGAGTCGGAGTTGTTGGCGGGTACGGGGTCGGTACGGGCGCCCGTCACCTGGGCCGTGCTGGTCAGCACTGCGCCCTTCTTGGCGTCCACCTTCACGCTCACGTCGACGGTCGCCGTGGCGCCGACGGCCATGGAGCCGATGGTGCAGCTCACCACCACAGGCACGCCGCTCGTGGTGCACGACCCCGCGCCCGATGTCACGCTCGCCCCGCTGGTCCCGCTGGGCCGCGACTGGCTCACCGACACCGCGGTGTTGGCGCCCGGCCCGCGGTTCGCCACGATCAAACGGTAGGTGAGCCGGCCCTTGGTCTTCACCGGATCGGGCGTGGCCGACAGGTCCACGATCAGGTCACTCGGCCGCTCGGTGGTGAAGGTACGGGTCGCAGGGGTCGGGTCGGTGTTGCCGGCCGGGTCGGTGGCCCGCACCCGGAACGTGTGGCTGCCGTCGGCCAGCTCGGAATAGGTCGTCGGGGAGGCGCACGGCTGGTAGGCCTGCCCGTCGAGGGCGCAGGCGAACGTCGACTGCGCCTCGTCGGCGGAGAACGAGAAGGTGACCGTCGCGCTGCTCACGGTCCCGGACGGCCCCTCGCTGATCGTCGTCTCCGGAGGCGTGGTGTCGGGGGGCGGAGGAGGAGGCGGCGGTGGAGGCGTCGAGCCCCCGTTCCGCAGCACGATCAGGCCGGAGTTGTAGTCGGCCAGCACGATGTCGGGGCGCCTGTCGCCGTTCACGTCGCCCACGTCGAGGCCCTTGGGCCCGTAATGCGACGCGTAGGGGATCTCGTAGAGGGTCTCACCGGCCAGGTCGCCCGCCACCTGCGGGTACACCCCGGCCCGGTTCCAGCCGCCGTGGAGGGTGACGATGTCGAGGGTGCCGTCACCATTCATGTCGGCCAGATCGACGGGCTCGGGAATGTCGTAGGCCGGGTAGGCGAGGGGAGGGGCGAGGCGGCCGTCGGCTGTCTGCTCGAACACGTTCATCAGCGATCCGGGGCGGTTGCCTCCGATCGACAGGGCGACGTCCTCTCTGCCGTCCCCGGTCAGGTCGCCCACCGCCAGTCCCTCACCGTTCGGCCAGTAGTCCACGACGGCGGGGTAGTCCCCGTCGGCCACGAACCCGACCGTGGGCTGGTTGCGGAAGACGTGGACGGTGGCGCCGGTGAAGCCGACGATGTCGGGGAGGCCGTCCCCGGTCACGTCGCCCACCTCGATCTCCTGCTGCACCACCGAGGTGACCGGTACGGGCGGCGACCACGAGGGCCCGCCGAAGAAGAGGCTGACGCCTTCGCCCGTGGCCACCACGAGGTCGTCGCGCTGGTCGAGGTTGACGTCGGCAGCCACGACCTGGCGGGCGGTGTCAACGGAAAGCAGTGAGCGCGAGCCCAGACCGGCGGGCCCGCCCGGGAAGATGTTCACCCCGGCGCTGGTGGCGAGGGCCACGTCGGCGACGAGGTCGCCGTTCAGGTCGCCGGCGGCCAGGGCCATCTGGTCGCCGTAGGCGCCGTCGGTGGCATGACGGGTGGGCGGCGCGAGGGTGCCGTCCGGCTGCTGGAGGAAGACGAACAGCTTGAAGTCGTTCTCCACGTCGAAGTAGAAGCTCGTGCTCAGGACCACGTCCGGGCGGGCGTCGGCGTTGACGTCGGCCACCACCACCGACTCCGGGCTCGATCCCACGCTGTAGGCCTGGTAGGGCTGCATGGGCGGCGCGCCGGCGGCCGCGGCGGGGGCCGCGGCTGCCAGGCTTCCCAGGATCATCGTGGCCGCCAAGCCGGGCGCCCGTGTCCTCATGACCATCCCCTCCTGGGGCACGGCCTCCCTCAAGCCGTCCCTCGGTCGCCTATCGGCCCCCGGTCCGTCCAACTTGAGGCGCGGGGCGTCGTAGGGTCTCCGCCGTGGGCCAAGA
>DASUXN010000261.1:0-2067 GCA_036377875.1 Acidimicrobiales bacterium | reverse complement strand
AGTCGGCCCCACCCGACACGGCACACGCCACGGCGGTACCTGTGGGGGGGAAGGTGCACCGCCACAGCAGGTCGTCCACCCCCACGGCCGGCACTGCTTCTATTGCGCCGCGGCCTCCGGGAGAGGCTCGGGCGGCAGCGCCCGGGCCAGCCAGCGGTCGGGCTCACGGATCTCCTCGATCGACGGCAGCCATTCCGGCCCCCGCCACAGCAGGGATATGGCGTCGCGGTCGGCCTCCTCAATGGTCTCCAGGAAGACCTCGCCGTCGTGGTACTGGCGCAGCTTGGCCTCGAGGCCCAGCACCTTCTGGACGAGCTTGGCGGCCCCCGAGGACTGCCGGCGCTGGTGCAAGGCCTGCTTGAACCGGGCGCCACTGGGGATCAGGTCCTCGCCGGCCCGGTCCATTACGACGTCGCCATGCCCCTCCAGCAGGCTCATCAGGCCCTGGATCCGCTTGAACACGGCGCTCTGCTCGGGGGTGGCGAACAGTGACACGATCCCGCCCTCGTCGAGGGGGTTGCGACCCGCCTTCATCTCCTCGACGGCCCGGCGCAGGGCGTCGACGAACCGCTTCGGATCGGGGTCGAACGCGTCAAGGCTGGACTCGACCATCGACAGGAAGTGGCCGCGCATCCACGGCACGCCGGTGAACTGCGCCCGGTGGGTCACCTCGTGCAGGGCGATCCACAGCCGGAACTCCCGGGGAGGGAACCCGTAGCGCTTCTCGAGCGACAGGATGTTGGGCCCGACGTAGTAGACGATGTCCTGCTTCTCGGGCTCCTCGTCCTCGATCACGAGCAGGTCGTACTGGCCCAGCACCCGGGTCGACATCCACCCCAGCAGGGCGCCGACCTCGGCCCCGGCCACCGACCGGCCCACCGAGGCCGCCCGTCCCGCCCCGAGGCGTTCGCCCAGGCGGTCGGTCAGGGGGCGCAGCAGCCGGCGGAACGACGCCAGGTTGGCCTCGACCCAGCCACCTCGGTCGGTGACCCGGGACCGGGCCGGGCCGGCCAGCGATACAAGGCCGGTCTCCTTCTCGACGAGCTCCTGGGCGAGGGCGGTGAACTCCTCGAAATCCGGCGCAAGGGACGAATAGAGGTACGAGTCCTCAAGGGGGTCATGGCCGGCGACGCGCTTGGCCACCCGCTCGGCGACGTCCCACGAGACAGGATCGGCAGGACGGTCGGGGCCGCGATCGCCCGCGCCGGAGGCGCCGGGCGTCACGGTGGGAGCGGTCACGAGCGGCCTACTGCTTCGGGTACTTGGGGGCCACGGCCTTCCGGAGGTACCCGAGGATGACGCTGAGCACACCGAGGGCGCCCATGATCAGCACGGGGAGCGCCATCCAGTAGGTCCACGGCTTGGCGGCGAGAATGTCCACGGGACGATCGTAGGCCGCGCCCTTCCGCAAAGGACAACACGGCGGGACGGCTGGCTGAGTTGGAAACACGGACGGCTGCGCCGCCCGCCGTCTCACGCGATCTTCTTACCCCGCATCCGGGGAACGACCATGGGTTCGTGCGTGTAGCAGAACTTGCCGTCGTTGTAGATGGAAAGGACAGTCCCGCACTCGGGGTACCTGCACACCCGGCCCGCCTTGAACGCCCTGGAAGGTCGGTGGCTACCTGTGAGGGGGTGCGCCCCCACGGATTGCTCTGACATATCCACGCCAACCTCTTCGGCCGCCGCGCTATTCCGCTTGAGCGGCTACTGCCCGGCGAGTTCTCCTGCGTCGCTTCCGCCCAGCTCACGGATGACGCGGGCGACGCGCAGCCGTAGCGTCTCGGGGACGTGCTCGCGGCACTTCTGGGCGATCGTCAGGCGCAGCTCGGCCTCGAAGTCGAATGCGTCGAGGCAGGGCGGGCAGTCGTCGAGGTGGCGCTGGATCAGGAGGCGGCGCTCCGTCGTCAGCTCCCCGTCGAGGAAGTGGTAGAGCACCTCAACTGCCTCGGTGCACTCTCGTTTGTCATGCATACGTGGAGCCCTCACGCACGTGGCACCAACCCTCGCTGACTTCCGAACTCGTACAACCGCTTCTGGAGCGCCCTTCTTCCGCGATGGAGGCGA
>DASUXN010000260.1:0-4205 GCA_036377875.1 Acidimicrobiales bacterium | reverse complement strand
CGTCGACGCCCTGACCCTCGTTCCCGGCGTGGGCCGCAAGACGGCCGCCCGGCTGCTGATGGACCTGAAGGACCGTCTCGACGTGCCCGACCTGGACCTGTCCGAAACCCTCGCCGGCGGCGACCTGGCCCCGGCGCGGGCGGATGTGCGGGCCGCCCTGGCCGGCCTGGGCTACGGACCGGACGAGGTCAGCTCGGTCCTGCGGGAGCTGCCCGCCGAGGGTGCCGTCGACGAGCTCCTGCGCACCGCCCTGCGCCTGCTGGCCGCCGCCCGGTGAGGAACGAGCTGCTCGACGCCGGCTCCGCTCCCGAGGAGCGGGCCGAGGAGGCCGGGCTGCGACCCCGCCGCCTCGACGATTTCGTCGGCCAGGCCCAGCTCCGCCAACACCTGCAGATCCTGCTGGAAGCGGCCCGCCGGCGCGGTGAGGCCGTCGACCACCTGCTGTTCGCCGGTCCTCCCGGGCTGGGCAAGACCACGCTGGCCGGCATCGTCGCCCACGAGCTGGGCGCGCCGATGCGGATCACCTCCGGCCCCGCCCTGGAGCGGGCGGGCGACCTGGCCTCGGTCCTCACCAACCTAGAGGAGGGCGAGGTCCTCTTCATCGACGAGATCCATCGCCTCAGCCGGGTGGTGGAGGAAGTGCTCTACCCGGCCATGGAGGACTTCCAGCTCGACATCGTGATCGGGCGGGGACCTTCCGCTCGCTCGATCCGCCTCGACCTCCCGCGCTTCACCCTCGTGGGCGCCACCACCCGGACGGGCCTCATCACCGGTCCCCTGCGTGACCGCTTCGGCTTCGTGGCCCGCCTCGACTACTACGACGCCCGCGAGCTCGAGTCGATCGTCACCCGGGCTGCGGCCATCCTGGGCGTCGAGATCGAGCGGGAAGGGGCGGCCGAGATCGCAGGCCGCTCCCGAGGGACGCCGCGCATCGCCAACCGCCTGCTCCGGCGGGTGCGCGACTTCGCCGAGGTGCGGGCCGAAGGAGTGGTCACCTCCGCCGCCGCCCGGGCCGGCCTGGAGCTGTTCGAGGTGGACGACCTGGGCCTCGACAAGGTAGACCGCTTGATCCTCGACGCCGTCTGCCGGCGGTTCGGTGGGGGCCCGGTGGGGCTTTCGACCCTGTCCATCAGCGTCGGCGAGGCCACCGAGACCGTCGAGGACGTCTACGAGCCGTTCCTCCTCCAGCTCGGCCTCCTCCACCGCACCCCCCGGGGACGGGTCGCCACCTCCGCGGCGTGGGCCCACCTCGGCCTGACCGCGCCCGAAGGCCGACCTCCCTCCGCTGCCCTGTTCGAATAGCGGGGAGCGCCACGGCCGAATCGGGGCGCCGCGCTAACCTCTGCATCCGGCCCTCCGGGGCTTCGGATCGGCCATGGAACCCTTACTCGCCCTCCTCGTCACGTTCGGCCTCATGTGGGCACTTCTCATCCGCCCACAGCAGCGCCGCCTTCGCCAGCACCAAGAGGTGGTGTCGTCCCTGCGCGTCGGTGACCGCATCATCACCGCCGGCGGCATCTACGGCGAGATCCGGTCGGTGGACGACGAGGCCATGGTGCTCGAGGTGGCACCGGGGGTGCAGGTGCGGGTGCTGCGGGCGGCCGTGAGCCAGCGCCTCACCGAGGACGCCGCTCCGGTCGACGAACCGGCCACCGACGAGGAGCCCTAGGTGCGCCGCAGCCTGACCGTCTCGCTGCTTGCCGTGCTCGTACTGGTGAGCGGGGCCTTCGCTGCCACCCTGATCTCGGGCAACTCCCCCCAGCTGGGCCTCGACCTCCAGGGTGGCATCTCCGTCGTCCTCCAACCCCGCACCGAGGTGCCGTCGAGCGTGCTCGACCAGGCCATCGAGATCATCCGGAGCCGGGTCGACGCCCTGGGCGTGGCCGAGCCCGACATCACCCGCCAGGGCGACAACGTCATCGTCCAGCTCCCCGGGGTCCGCAACCGGGAACGAGCCCTGGAGCTGATCGGCACGACCGCCCAGCTCTACTTCCGGCCCGTCCTCCAGCAGCTGCCGGCCAGCGAATCGGCCACCGCCACCACTACCACGGCCCCCACCACGTCAACCACCGTCGACCCTGCGGCCGACCCCACGGCCACGACCGTCCCGGCCACGACGACCACCACCATCGACCCCACCCGCACCACTCCGCCGGCCGAGAACGCGCCGGACAAGCAGGTCGTCCTGCCCGAGAAGGACGGCGACACGGTCATCGCCCGCTACCTGCTCGGCCCCGCCGAGGTCAACGGCCAGGCCTTGTCCGAGGCCCGGGCCACGGTCGAGCCCACCACCGGGGTGTGGCGGGTCGAGTTCTCGCTGACGGGTGAGGGCACGCGCCAGTGGAACGACATGGCGGCCAAGGTGGGCCAGGGCGGCCAGATCGCCATCGACCTCGACGGCCTGGTCAAGTCGGCCCCGTCGCTGCAGACCACCAACTTCCCGGGCGAGGGCCAGATCACCGGAGACTTCACCGAGCGGGAGGCCAAGGACCTGGCCCTCGTCCTGCGCTACGGCGCCCTGCCCGTGCAGCTCGACCGCCAGACCGTCCAGACCGTCTCCGCCAGCCTGGGCAAGGACTCGCTACGGGCCGGCATCGCCGCCGGACTCGTCGGCCTCGGCCTGGTCGTCCTCTACATGGTCCTGTACTACCGGGCCCTGGGCCTGGTCGTGCTCCTCGGCCTGCTCGTCACCGGTGCCCTCATGTACTCCGTGGTCACCCTCCTCGGGCAGACCAGCGGGCTCGCCCTCACCCTGGCCGGGGCCACCGGCATCATCGTGTCCGTGGGCGTCACGGTGGACTCTTACGTCGTCTACTTCGAGCGCCTCAAGGACGAGATCCGCTCGGGCAAGACCCTGCGCTCGTCGGTCGGCCGGAGCTTCTCCCGTGCCTACCGCACCATCCTGGCCGCCGACGCCGCATCCTTCATCGGCGCCGTCGTCCTCTACGTGCTGTCGGTGGGGTCGGTGCGGGGCTTCGCCTTCTTCCTCGGCCTCTCCGTGCTCCTCGACATCTTCATCGCCTACTTCTTCACCCGTCCCATCGTGGCCCTCCTGGGCCAGCGCCGGCTCTTCACCGAGGCCCGGTGGCTGGGGGTGGCGCGGGGTCTCAACGCTCCGTCCGAGGAACCGCGGGTCAAGGCGGGAGTATGAGCGACAGCCCGGTGAAGCGGAGCATCTGGTACCGGCTCTACAACGGCGAGACCAACTACGACTTCGTTGGTGGCCGCAAGAAGTGGTTCGCCCTCTCCGCCATCGTCGTCCTCGCCGGCGTGCTGTCCCTGGTCTTCCAGGGCCTCAACTACGGGATCGACTTCAAGGGCGGCACCTCGTGGGAGGTCCGGGCACCGGGGGTGTCGGTGGCCGAGGCCCGCGACGCACTGGAGGGCGTGGGTCTGGACGACGCCCGCATCCAGATCCAGGGCGAGGACACGCTGCGGGTCTCGGCCGGTGTCCAGGAAGCCGAGAACCAAGAGCGGATCACCGCCCGCATCGCGGAGTTGGCCAACGTCAGCGACCCCAACCAGGTGAGCGTCAACGACGTGGGGCCGTCTTGGGGCAAGGCGGTCACCGAGAAGGCCCGCACCGCCCTGATCGTGTTCTTCGTCCTGATCATGGCCTACATCTCCCTCCGCTTCGAGTGGAAGATGGCGGTTGCCGCCCTTTCCGCGGTCGTGCACGACATCTTCGTGACGGTGGGCGTCTACTCGATCTCCCGGTTCGAGGTCACTCCCGCCACGGTGGTCGCCTTCCTGACCATCCTCGGGTACTCGCTGTACGACACGATCGTCGTCTTCGACAAGGTCGAGGAGAACGCCAAGGGCCTGTCCGCCCAGCGGCGGATGACCTACAGCGACACCGTCAACCTGTCCATGAACCAGGTGCTGATGCGGTCGCTCAACACGTCGCTGGTGGCCATCCTGCCCATCCTGTCGGTGCTGGTCGTCGGGGCCGGCATCCTGGGGGCGGCCACCCTGAAGGACTTCGGCCTCGCCCTGCTCGTGGGCCTGCTCACCGGCGCCTACTCGTCGATCTACATCGCTTCGCCCATCCTCGCCATGCTCAAGGAGCGCGAGCCTCGGTACGCGTCGATCCGCCAGCGGTTGGAGCAGCGGGGTGGCGTGGCCGCACCGCCCCTCACGCCGGCGGCGGCGGCCGCGTCCTTCGGGACGGTGGGCGACGATGCGGTGCCCTCGGCCGGAGGTGG
>DASUXN010000259.1:0-2807 GCA_036377875.1 Acidimicrobiales bacterium | reverse complement strand
CGACGTGAACCGCCTCGGTCAGTCGGGCGCCACCCGCATCGGCTGGGACCTCGACACCTACCAGGCCCGCTTCGAGGCTTTCGGCTGGCACGTGATCGCCATCGACGGCCACGACATCGAGGCGTGCGACGCGGCCTACGGCGAGGCCAAATCGACCAGCGGCAAGCCGACCGTCATCCTCGCCCGCACCAACAAGGGCCACGGCGTGGAGTGGGTGGAGGACCAGGAGAACGCCCACGGCAAGGCGGTCGAGCGCTGGGAGGAGGCCATCGAAGCCCTCGGCGGCGACCGCGGCACGACCGTGTCGGTGGCCAAGCCCGAGGGAGCTCCGGGCAAGCCCCTCAGCACCGGCTCCGGCGAGGGCGCCGAGCTGCCGACCTACGAGCTGGGCAAGGAGATCGCCACCCGGAAGGCCTACGGCGAGGCCCTGGCCGCCCTCGGCAACACCCGTCCCGAGATCGTCGCCCTCGACGGCGAGGTGTCGAACTCCACGTTCTCCGAGATCTTCCGGGCCGCCCACCCCGAGCGCTACGTCGAGTGCTACATCGCCGAGCAGCAGATGGTGGCCACCGCCATCGGCCTCCAGGTCCGGGGCCTGACCCCGTTCCTGTCGACGTTCGCCGCCTTCCTGAGCCGCGCCTACGACTTCGTGCGCATGGCCGCCGTGTCCCGCGCCCGGTTGAACGTGGTCGGATCCCACGCCGGTGTGTCGATCGGCGAGGACGGCCCCTCGCAGATGGGCCTCGAGGACCTGGCTTCGTTCCGCGCCATCCACGGCTCGACCGTGCTCTACCCGTCCGACGCCACCTCGACCGCCGCGCTGGTGGCGGAGATGGCCGACCAGGGCGGCATCGCCTACCTCCGCACCACCCGTGGCAACACGCCGGTGATCTACGAGTCGGGCGACTCCTTCCCCATCGGGGGGTCGAAGGTCGTGCGCCGCTCCGACGACGACAAGGTCACCCTCGTGGGCGCCGGGATCACCCTCCACGAGGCCCTGAAGGCAGCTGATGCCCTGGCCGCCGACGGCATCTCGGCCCGGGTCATCGACCTTTATTCGGTCAAGCCGATCGACGCCAACACCCTGCGCGAGGCGGCCCGCGACTGCGACGGGCGCATCGTCGTGGCCGAGGACCACTGGGCCGAGGGCGGGCTGGGCGAGGCCGTGCTGTCGGTGTTCGCCGACACCGACTCCCCGCTGCACCTACGCCACCTGGCCGTCACCGACATGCCCACCTCGGGCAAGCCCAACGAGCTGGTGGCGGCAGCCGGCATCGACGCCGACGCCATCGCCGACACGGCGCGCAAGCTGGTCGGATAGGGCTGGCCACCCCTTCCCGGGTGGTAACACCAAACCGCAGGACGCAAGCTCGCACCATCGACGCGCGCCTTCGGATCCGGTCTGATGTCCACATCGACCGGAACGGGAGGAAGTTCGATGAAGGGCGAAGCGAAGCGGCGGGCGGTTGTCATCGGAGCGAGCATGGCGGGGCTGAGCACAGCCGCCGTCCTGGCGAGCCGCTTCGACGAAGTGGTGCTGGTCGACCGCGACGCCGTGGGCGACAGCCCCGGCGACCGGCGTGGCGTGCCCCAGGGGCGCCACGCCCACGCCCTCCTGCCGGCCGGCCTCCAGCGCATCGAAGGCTGGTTCCCGGGTTACACCGACGATGTGGTGGCGAGCGGCGCACGCCTCGTCGACGTGGGCGGCGACGTGCTGTGGCACCAGGGCGGCGGCCGTAGAGTGCGCTTCGACTCGGGCGTGCGGCTGCCCGTGGCGTCCCGGGCGCTGCTCGAGCACCACCTCCGCCGCCGGGTGCTGGACCTCCCCAACGTCACCATACGAGGCGGGATCGGCGCCATCGGTCTGACCACCACGGCCGACAAGCGGACGGTCACGGGGCTCACCCTCGACGGCGGCGAGACGCTGTCGGCCGACCTGGTCGTGGATGCGTCGGGCCGGGCGGGGCGGACCCTTCCCTGGCTCGCCGCTCTCGGTTACCCGGAGCCGCCGACGTCCCACGTGACGATCGACATGCGCTACGCCAGCCGCGTCTTTCGCCGGAACCCGGCCCAGGCCCGCGAGTGGGACCTCGGCCTGGTGATAGCTCCGCCCCCTGGCGGCCGCCAGGGCGTGTTCTTCCCGCTCGAGGGCGACCGCTGGATGATCACCCTGGCCGGCTTCCACGGGGACCAGCCGCCCCGGGACGCCGAGGAGTTCCTCGCCTTCGCCCGCTCACTGCCCTCGCCCGAGGTGGCGGAGATCATCGAGACGTGCGAGCCGCTGACCGACATCGTCACGCACCGGCTTCCGTCCAACCAGCGCCGCCACGTCGAGCGCCTGCGCCGGGTCCCGGGCGGCCTCGTTCTGCTGGGCGACGCGGTGTGCAGCTTCAACCCCGTCTACGGCCAGGGCATGTCGAGCGCCACCCTCCAGGCCGAGGCGTTGGGTCGGACCCTGGACCGGGCCGAGGCCCTCGACGACGACTTCGTGCGGGCCTTCTACCGGCGGGTGGCCAAGGTCGTCGGGCCTATATGGCAGATGTCGACGGGAGCGGACTTCGCCTTCCCGGCCACCACCGGGCCCAAGCCCCCCGGTACCGACCTGGTCAACCGCCACATGGCCAGGGTGCTGGCGGCGACGCAGATCTCGGAGGAGATCTGCCAGCGGTTCATCGAGGTGACCACCCTCCTGCGCCCGGCCCGAGACCTGCTGACGCCGGCCGTGATGCTCAAGGTGCGGCAGGCCCTGCGAGGAGCACGCCCGGCCCAGCCCCAGGAAATCCCCTCCGAGGTCGAGGTCGACCGGG
>DASUXN010000258.1:0-4978 GCA_036377875.1 Acidimicrobiales bacterium | reverse complement strand
AGCGAGCCGCGCAGCTCGCGCATCCGCAAGGTGTACCGCATCACTTCGCGAGGCGAGGAGCTGTTCGCCGAGCTGCTGACGGGGGACGCCGGCGGCCCCGACGACGAGCGGGCCTTCAACCTCAAGCTCGCCTTCTGCCGGTACCTGGCGCCCGAGGCCCGCCTCGGCCTGCTCGAACGGCGCCGCGCCCAGCTGGTCGAGCGGCTCGCCCGCTACCGCAGCACGGCCCGCGGCCGCCGGGACCGGATGGACACCTACATGCGGTCACTGGTCGAACACGACACCGAGGCGACCGAGCGGGACATCTCCTGGCTCGACGACCTCATCGCCACCGAAAAGCACGCCCTTTCGGCATCGAGCCCCAAGGAGGACTCGTGAGCAAGCCAAACTCGAACAAGACAGTCCGTCTCGCCATCGCCGGCGTCGGCAACTGCGCCAGCTCGCTGGTGCAGGGCATCGAGTACTACCGCAACGCCGACCCGTCCGAGGCGGTACCCGGCCTCATGCACGTGGTCCTGGGCGGCTACCACGTGGGTGAGGTGGAGGTGGTGGCGGCGTTCGACGTCGACGCGGCCAAGGTGGGCCTCGACGTGGGCAAAGCCATCTTCTCGGGCCAGAACAACACGGTGCGCTTCGCCCCGGTTGCGGACCTGGGCGTGCAGGTGCAGCGGGGCCCGACCTTCGACGGCCTGGGCCACTACTACCGCCAGACCATCGAGGAATCCCTGGACGACCCCGTCGACGTGGCCGAGGTGCTGCGGGACACGGGCGCCGAGGTGCTGGTCTCCTATCTGCCGGTCGGGTCCGAGGAGGCCCAGAAGCACTACGCGGCCGCCTGCCTGGAGGCGGGCGTGGCGTTCGTCAACGCCATCCCCGTGTTCATCGCCTCCGACCCCGAGTGGGCGCAGCGGTTCACCGACGCGGGCGTGCCCATCATCGGCGACGACATCAAGAGCCAGGTCGGCTCGACGATCGTCCACCGCATCCTGGCCCGCCTGTTCGAGGACCGCGGCATGGTGCTCGACCGCACCTACCAGCTCAACGTGGGCGGGAACATGGACTTCAAGAACATGCTCGAGCGCGACCGGCTCATGTCCAAGAAGATCTCCAAGACCCAGGCCGTGACCAGCCAGATCGACAACGGCATCGCCGCCGAGGACGTGCACATCGGCCCCTCCGACCACGTGCCGTGGCTGGAGGACCGCAAGTGGGCGTTCATCCGGCTGGAGGGCCGCAACTTCGGGGACGTGCCGCTCAACCTGGAGCTGAAGCTGGAGGTGTGGGACTCGCCCAACTCGGCGGGCGTGATCATCGACGCCGTCCGGTGCGCCCGCCTGGCCCTCGACCGTGGCGTCGGCGGCCCCCTGCTCGGCCCCTCGGCCTGGTTCATGAAGTCGCCCCCGGTCCAGTACCACGACGACGAGGCCCACCGCCTGGTGGAGGAGTTCATCACCGCGGTCGAGGCCTGATTCCGTCGGGGCATCCCGGCGAGCGCAGTCCGCGTCCGGCAAGAATGCTCGGCGTGGTCGCCGGGTGGAACCGCCAGCTGCACGATCTCGACCACGGCGACGTCGTCCGCTACGGGCCGGACACGGCGACGGAGGCCGAACTGCGCCTCCTCGGGAGCGTCAGCGGCAAGAGGGTGCTCGACCTCGGATGCGGCGGCGGCCAGGCGGCCCTGGCCTTCGCCAAGCAGGGCGCCCACACCATCGGCCTCGACCCCGCCCCCGAATCTCTCACCGCGGCCAAGCGGTGGGCGGAGCGGGAGGGCGTCAAGATCGAGCTGCACCAGGGGGACCTGGCCGACCTGGCGTTCATGCGGGCCGAGAGCGTCGACCTGGTGTTCTCGGCGTGGGCGTTCGGGGGCGTGGCCGACCTGCCCCGGGTGTTCCGCCAGGTTCACCGGGTGCTGAAGGAGGGGGCGCCGCTGGTGTTCTCCATCCCCCACCCGGTCTACGACCTGATCGACGACAGCGATCCCGAGCAGCCGCTGCTGGTCCGGCGTTCGTACTTCGACCGCACGCCGGTGGACGAGTCGGGCGAGACGCCGTTCAGCGTCCACCACCACACCGTGGCCGACCTGTTCATGGGCCTGACCAGGAACAACTTCCGGGTGGACGTGATGATCGAGCCCGAGTCGTCTATCGACGGGACGCCCAGCCGCTACTGGCGCGAGGCGTTCCTGTGGCTGCCCCGTACCCTGATCGTGCGGGCCCGCAAGGAGGGGATCTGATGGCAGCGACGCTCAAGGTCAAGTGCAAGGGGTGCTACGAGGTGTTCGAGGTGCCCGAGCAGATGACGCCCGACGAGTTCTCCAGCGCGACGTTGCCGACCACCTCGCACCAGTGCCCCCACTGCCGGATCCGCCGGCCCTACGACAAGGGCGACTACTTCTTCTCCTGACCGACGTACGCCCGCGCCACGGGTGTCGTTGCCGTTCCTCCTCCACCACGGCACACTCGGCCCGGTGCGCAGCCGATTCGCCCTCCTCGCCCTGTCCGGCCTGATTTCCACCACCGTCGCCGCCCTCGGACCGCTCCCCGCCGCCGCCGCCGTTCCCGCCGGGTTCGCCGACCAGCTGGTGGCCAGCGTCGCGTCGCCGACCGCCATGGCGTTCACCCCCGACGGTCGCCTGCTCGTCACCACCCAGGGCGGGACGGTGCGGGTGGTGGAGGACGGGGTGCTGCTGGCGACGCCCGCCATCACCGTGCCCCAGCTGTGCTCCAACTCGGAACGGGGCCTGCTGGGGGTGGCGGTAGACCCGCAGTTCGCCACCAACGGGTTCGTGTTCCTCTACTACTCGTTGCGGAAGGCGGCGACGTGCGACTCGACGACCGTCAACCGGGTGTCCCGGTTCGTGATGACGGGCAACACGCTGGGCAGCGAGACGGTGCTCATCGACAACGTGCCGTCGCCCAACGGCAACCACAACGCCGGCGACCTCCAGTTCGGCAAGGACGGCCTGCTCTACGTGAGCATCGGCGACGGCGGCTGCGACTACCTCAACGACAGCGGCTGCGCGGCCCTGAACGACGCCGCCCGCGACCGCAACGTGCTGCTGGGCAAGATCGCCCGCATCGACCGCAACGGCAACGTCCCGGCCGGCAACCCGTTCACCGGCTCGGGCACGGCCCGGTGCAACACCGGTCCTTCCGCCCCCGGGACGATCTGCCAGGAGACGTTCGCGTGGGGCCTGCGCAACCCGTTCCGCATGGCCTTCGACCCCAACGCCGCCGGCACCCGCTTCTACATCAACGACGTGGGCCAGGCCGCGTGGGAGGAGATCGACGAGGGGAGCGCGGGCGCTGACTACGGCTGGAACGTGCGCGAGGGCCACTGTGCCACCGGGTCGACCACCAATTGCGGCCCGCCGCCGGCAGGAATGACCAACCCCATCTTCGACTACGGCCGCTCCGACGGCTGCCGCACCATCACGGGGGGAGCGTTCGTGCCCGACGGCGTGTGGCCGGCTCCGTTCTCCGGCCGCTACCTGTTCTCCGACTTCGGCTGCGGCAAGATCTTCCGTCTCGACCCCAACGGCAGCGGCGGGTTCACCCGCACCGACTTCGTGACCGACCTTGGCGGGGGCAGTGCCGTCCACCTCACGTTCGGGCCGTGGCGGAACACCCAGGCCCTCTATTACACGAGCTACACGAACGGCGGGCAGGTGCGGCGCATCGTCCATCCCGCCGGCACCACCGAGGGCGACTACGACGGCGACGGCGACGCCGAGATCGGCGTCTTCCGGCCGTCGACGGGGACGTGGTTCGTGCGCAACGGCAGTCCGGCTTCGGTGGCTTGGGGGGTCGACGGCGACGTGCCGGTGCCGGGCGACTACGACGGGGACGGGGACACCGACATCGCCGTGTTCCGGCCGTCGACGGGCGTGTGGTTTGTCCGGGGCGGCAGTCCGGCGTCGGTGGCCTGGGGCACGGAGGGCGACATACCCGCGCCCGCCGACTACGACGGGGACGGCGACACCGACATCGCCGTGTTCCGGCCGGCGGCCGGCGTGTGGTTCATACGCGGGGGCAGTCCGGCCTCGGTGGCCTGGGGGACGCAGGGCGACGTGCCGGTGGCCGGCGACTACGACGGGGACGGGGCGGCCGAGGTGGCCGTGTTCCGGCCGTCGTCGGGGACCTGGTTCGTGCGCAACGGGAACCCGTCGGCGGTGGGGTGGGGAACGGCCGGTGATCTCCCCGTCCCCGCCGACTACGACGGCGACGGCCGGACCGAGATCGCGGTGTTCCGGCCTTCGTCGGGCACGTGGTTCGTGCGCAACGGCAACCCGGCCACCGTCGTCTTCGGCGCCGAGGGCGACGTCCCCGCGCCCGCCGACTACGACGGGAACGCGTCGGCCGACGTGGCCGTCTTCCGCCCGTCCATCGGAACGTGGTTCGTGCGCAACGGCACCCCGTCGTCGGTCGTGTGGGGCACCAACGGCGACCGGCCGTTGACCGCCGCTCCCTGACGGCCCGCTATCTCGTCCGGTGGGCCTGGTCGGCCCGCTATGTCGTCCGGTGGGCCTGGTCGGCCCACCAGTCGTCCAGGCGCTTGTAGGCCATCTCCTCGCCCAGGGGGCCCTCATCGAGGCGCAGCTCCAACAGGTGGGCCAGGGCTCGGCCCACGATGGGGCCGGGCGGCACGCCCAGATGGGCCATGACCTGGTTGCCGTCGAGGTCGGGGCGGATGGCGTCGAGCTCCTCCTGCTCCCGCAGCTTGGCGATCCGGGCCTCCAGCCGTTCCATCCGCCGGGCCAGCTCTCGCGCCCGGGCCTGGTTGCGGGTGGTGCAGTCGCAGCGGGTCAGCTCGTTCAGCTTCTCCAGCAGGGGGCCGGCGTCGGTGGCGTAGCGGCGCACCGCCGAGTCGGTCCAGACGTCGTCGCCGTAGCCGTGGAAGCGCAGGTGAAGCTCGACCAGCCGGCGCACGGCGGCGATCTCGTCCTCCGGGTAGCGCAGGGCCCGCATGCGCTCCTCGG
>DASUXN010000257.1:0-4130 GCA_036377875.1 Acidimicrobiales bacterium | reverse complement strand
ATCCAGCCCCGCCACGGCACCGATCACGATGGTGACCGGCGGTTCCAGGGTGACGTCACCCAGCTGGCCGAGGGTGGTCCGAACGGTGCGCTGGCCCGGGCGGGTGCCCCACCGAATCGCCGCCACCGGCGTCGACGCCGGCAGCCCGCCGGCCTGGAGGCGGGCGGCGATCTCGGCCCGGTGGGCCACGCCCATGAGGACGACGATGGTGTCGGCCGCCCGGGCCAGGGCGTCCCAGTCGACGTCGTCGTCCACGGCGTGGCGGCTGTGGCCGGTGACGACCGTGAACGACGTCGACAGCGTCCGGTGGGTGACCGGGATGCCGGCGTAGGCGGGCACGGCCACCGCGGCCGAGATGCCGGGCACGACCTCGAACGGCACGCCGGCCTCGGCCAAGGCCTGGGCCTCCTCGCCACCCCGCCCGAACACGAACGGGTCGCCGCCCTTGAGCCGCACGACGGACTGGCCGGCCGAACCCCGCTCGACCAGCAGGTCGTTGATCCTGTCCTGGGCGACCGGGCCGCCCGGGGACTTGCCCACGTCGATGCGCTCGGCCGTGACAGGGGCCAGGTCGAGCAGCGACGGCTCGGAAAGGCGGTCGTGCACGACGACGTCGGCCGTCCGCAGCACCTCGGCCCCACGGAGGGTCAGCAGCCCGGGATCGCCCGGCCCCGCGCCGACCAGGTAGACGGTCACGCCACGGCCGGCGCCGGCGCCGGGGCGGGGGCAGGGGCGGGGGCCGTCGCCGACAGCAGGTCGGCCCCGCCGCCGTGGTCGAGCAGGTGGCGGGCCACGGCCCGTCCCACCGCCTCGCCGTCCTGGCCCGAAGCGCTGTGACGCAGGACGACGCGTCCGTCGGCGGTCGCCAACAGGCCGCGCAGGTGCACCGTCCCATCGGCTTCGACGGTGGCGTGGGCCCCCACAGGCAGGTCGCAGCTGCCGCCCACCTCGGCGAGAAAGGCCCGCTCGGCGGAGACCGCCCGGCGGGACGGCTCATGGTCGATCGCACCCAGAAGGTCCCGCGCCTCGTCGTCGTCGAAGCGGCACTCCACCGCCAGCGCACCCTGGCCGACCTGGGGCACCATCAGCCACGGTTCGAGGATCTGGGCGGCGGCGTCCTCCCGGCCCAGACGGCGGAGGGCGGCCGCCGCCACCACGACGGCGTCGTGGCTCGCCGCCTTGGCCAGGCGCGTCTCCATGTTCCCCCGCAGGCCCACGAACGTCAGGTCGGGCCGGAGCCAGGCCAGCTGGGCCCGGCGGCGTACCGATCCGGTGGCCACCCGACCGCCCGGGGGCAGGTCCTCGAACGTGCAGCCGACCAGGGCGTCGCGAGCGTCCTCCCGCTCGGGGACGGCGGCGATCACGAGACCGACGGCAGGGGCAGAAGGGAGGTCCTTGGCCGAGTGGACGGCGAGGTCCGCCCGTCCCTCCAGAACCGCGGCCTGGACCTCCTTGACGAACACCCCCTGCCCGCCGATCTGCCAGATGGGAGCGTCGGTCCGGCGGTCGCCGAGGGTCTCGACGACGACGGGCTCGATCTCGACGGACGAACCAAGCAGGCGGATCACGTGCTCGGTCTGGGTTCGGGCCAGGGTGCTGCCCCGGGTGGCGACCCGCAGCCGCCGCCCGCTCATGAGTCTTCGGCGATCCCGAACAGCTCCTGGAGGGCGGTGGACAGGCGCTCGCCGCGGGGCGATGCGGCCGAGTCCTTGAGGCGCACGGTGGGGTCGTGGAGGAGCTTGGCCACGATCCCCTTGGTGAGGGCTTCCACCGCCGCCTGCTGGCGGGCGTCGAGGCCGGACAGGCGGGCCCGGAACCGGTCGAGCTCGGCCTGGCGGACCTGCTCGCCCTTCTCGTGCAGGGCGGCGACGGTCGGTGCCATGCCGCGGGCGGTGCTGGCCTCGACGTAGCGGGTCACCTCGGACGCCACCATCTCCCGGACCGGGCTGACCTCCTTGCGGCGCTGGTCGAGCCCCACCTGCACGAAGCCCCGGAGGTCGGCGAGGTCGAGGAGGGTCACGCCCGGCAGCTCGCGAACGCCGGGGTCGACGTTGCGGGGCATGCCCAGGTCGACGATCAGCAGGGGGCGGCCGTTCCGGCCCGCGACGAGCGGCGCCAGCACATCGGCCTCGATGACCTCGTCTCCCCCCGAGGTCGAGCTGAACACCACGTCAGCCTCGGCCAGCGCGGCGGGAAGTCCTTCCATCTGGACGGCCCGACCGCCGATCCGGGAGGCCAGGGCGGTGGCCCGCTCCCACGTGCGGTTGGCGACGAGCACGTCGGCCGGGCGCTCCGCGCCGGCCAGGTCGGCCACCATTCCGCCACCCATCTTGCCCGCCCCGATGACCAGGATCGTCCTGCCCGCCAGGGTGCCGAGGCGATCCCGGGCCATCGACACCGCGGCCTGCGACAGGGAGGTGACCCCCCGCCCGATACCGGTCTCGGCCCGGGCCCGCTTGCCGACTTCGAGGGCGTGACGGAACAGGGCCGACAGCTGGGCGCCGGCCGTTCCCTCCCGCTGGGCCAGCTGCCACGCGTCACGGACCTGGCCGAGGATCTGGCTCTCGCCCAGCACCACCGAGTCGAGCCCCGCAGCCACGCCGAACAGATGGGCCGCGGCGGCGTCGTCGTAGTAGGTGTACAGGTGGTCGCTGAACTCCTCGGGCGGGGCGAAGGCCAGCTCGGAGAGGAAGTGGCGGACGTCCTGCACGGCCCCGTGGAACCGCTCGGCCACCACGTAGGCCTCGGTGCGGTGGCACGTGGAGAGCAGCACCGCCTCGGTCAGGAACGGGCGCCCCGAGAGGTCGCCCAGCGCCTTGGGCAGGCGGTCGGTCGGCACCGCCATCCGCTCCAGCAGAGCGAGTGGGACGGTGCGGTGGTTCAGCCCGACGACGACGACAGACACGTGTGCAGCCGTTCTCTTGCGTGCGTTACGTCACCCGATCGGATGAGCCCGAGCATGTCTGAGTCGAGGGCGCTGCGCCAATCGAGTTTCTCGGTCGAACGACCGGCGGCCCGGATCGATTCCCTCTCCTCCGCCAGCAGGTCGAGCAGGACGGCGTACTCGGGGCCCATTTCGGCCTCGAACCGCTCCCTCAGCCATACCGCCAGGGCGGGGCTGCGCCCGGCCGTGGAGACCGTGATCTGAAGGTCACCCCGGCGGACCACCGAAGGAAGGGTGAACGAGCAGTGGGCCGGATCGTCGGCCCCGTTCACCCACACCCCAGCCGCCTCGGCGTCCTGGTAGACGGCGGCGTTGGTGGCGGAATCGTCGGTTGCGGCGATGACCAACATCCTGCCCTCGAGATCGGAGCGGCGGTAGGGCCGTTCGTCCCACGTGACGCCGGGCTGGGTGCGCACTTCGTCGCCCACCGCGGTGGCCACCACGTGGACCTTGGCTCCGGACGTGCGCAGGCCGGACACCTTGCGGGCCGCGACTGTGCCTCCTCCCACCACCAGGCAGGGACGTCCCTCGACGAGCAGGTTCACGGGATAAGGCGGCGCGGTTCCGGTCCGGCCCGTCACGCGGTGAACGCCTCGACATCGGGTACGGCGACCTGGCCGCCGTCGCGCTGGCGGTAGAAGGCGAGGATCTGGAGCTCGATCGACAGGTCAACCTTCCGCAGCGACACGCCCGGCGGCACGGTGATCACTGCCGGCGCGAAGTTCAGGATCGAACGGACACCGGCGGCGACGAGGCGGTCGGCCACGTCCTGGCAGGCCGAGGCGGGGGTGGCGATGATGCCGATGGCCACCTTCTCCCGCTCGACGATGGCAGGCAGGTCGTCGATGGACTGCACGAACAGGCCGCTGACGTTGTCGCCGACCTTGCTGCGGTCGGCCTCGATGAGGGCGACGATCCGGAATCCGCGGGCCGAAAAGCCGCGGTACTTGGCCAGGGCGCTGCCGAGGTTGCCGACGCCGACGATCACGACGGGCCAGTCCTGGGTCAGGCCCAGGACCCGGTTGATCTGGAACAGGAGGTATTCGACGTCGTAGCCGACGCCGCGTGTGCCGTAGGACCCGAGATACGAGAGGTCCTTGCGCACCTTGGCGGCGTTGACTCCGGCCATCTCCGCGAGCCGCTCCGAGGACAGCGTCGCCGTCTTGGCCTCCGCTACCTCGACGAG
>DASUXN010000256.1:0-9643 GCA_036377875.1 Acidimicrobiales bacterium | reverse complement strand
AACCAGCCCATCATCGTGACCATTGTCGTTACCGCCGCCACCACCGCGAACGCCCACATCTCCAGCAGCAGCATGAAGAACAGGAAGAGGAGGGCGGCCGCGAACCAGAAAGGCCACGCAGTGGCGTGGGGCATATGGACGATCGCCTGTGGTCGGGCGTCGAGCAGACTCGTCGAGAGTGTGACGTGCCCGTCGGTGAGCGGCCGCCCACCGTCCTCGGGCGCTTGGGCGCCGCCGGCCAGCTCGGGCTGGTCCCACATCGGCTCCCGGCTCCGAACAGTCGGGACGGTGACGAAGTTGTAGTGAGGCGGCGGGGAGGACGTGTACCACTCGAGCGTCTCCCCGTTCCAGGGATCGTTGCCCGCCACCGGCCCTCGTGTCCTGCTCCGGTACCAGTTGACGATCGTCACGAGAACGCCCAGGGCCAGGAGGAACGCGCCGATGGTCGAGGCCAGGTTGTGGCCGTCCCAACCGACCCCCTCCTCATAGGTGTAGATCCGCCGGGGCATCCCGAGCAGGCCGAGGAAGTGCTGGGGGAAGAAGGCGACGTTGAACCCCACGAACATCATCCAGAAGCTGATCTTCCCGAGCCGCTCGTTGAGGAGGCGGCCCGTCATCTTCGGCCCCCAGTGGTAGATCCCGGCGAAAATCGGGAAGACGGCGCTGCCCACCAGCACGTAGTGCAGGTGGGCGACCACGAAGTACGAGTCGTGCAGCGCCTGGTCGAGCGCCACCGCCGCGAACATCACGCCGGTCACGCCACCGATCACGAAGATGACGATGAAGCCGAGCACGAACAGCATGGACGACGACATCTTGGGTCGGCCCGAAACGAGCGTCGCTAGCCACGCGAACACCTGGATACCGCTGGGAATGGCCACCATGAAGCTGGCCAGCGAGATGAAGCTGAGGGTCACGTTGGGGAGGCCCACGGCGAACATGTGGTGGACCCAGACGCCGAAGCCGACCAGCGCGACCGCCAGCTCGCCGATGACGATGTAGGTGTAGCCGACCATCGGGCGCCGGCACCACGTGGGGATGACGGCGGAGGCGATGCCGAACCCGGGCAGGGCGACGATGTAGACCTCGGGGTGGCCGAAGATCCAGAACAGGTGCTGCCACAGCAGCGGGTCCCCGCCGTTCTCGCGGTCGAAGAAGTGGAACCCGAACTTGCGCTCCAGGATCAGGAGAACCGCGGCCAACGACAGGGCGGGCAGGGCGAAGATGATCTGGAGGGCCATGGCCAGCTCGCCCCAGACGAAGATCGGGATGCGGTTGAGCGTCATTCCCGGCGCCCGCAGCTTGAGGATCGTCACCATGAAGTTGATGGCGCCACCGGTCGAAGAGATGCCGAGGAAGATCAACCCCAGCGTGTAGAAGTCGATGTTCACGCCCGGCGTGAACTCGGCGCCCGCCAGGGGCAGGTAGTTGAACCAGCCGTCGTTCGGTGCCTGGCCGATGAGGAACGACGAGTACATGAACAGCCCCGCGCCCAAGAGCACCCAGTACCCGAAGGCGTTGAGCCGAGGAAAGGCCATGTCCCGCGCGCCGATCATCAGCGGAACGAAGAAGTTCCCGAACCCGGACAGCACGGGCATGGCGAACAGGAACATCATCGTGATGCCGTGCATGGTGAAGAGCTGGTTGAACGCTTCGGGGCTGAGGAGGTCCTGATCGGGGCCGGCCAGCTGCATGCGGATGAGCAGGGACTGGATGCCTCCGATGACGAAGAACACCATCCCGGTGTAGAAGTAGCGCATGCCGATCCGCTTGTGATCGACGGTGGAGATCCAGCTGCCGAGCCCGGGCGGTTCGTGCCACACCTCGTCGAGCTGCTCGGCGATGGCGGCGCCCTTGCCCGGGGGCTCTACGACAGTCGTCACTGTCCGGTTACTCCAGTCCCATCAGGTACTCGACGATGGCCTCGAGCTCTGCTTGCGAGACCTCGGTGGGTGGCATGCTGGCGCCCGGCTTGGCGTGCTGGGCGTTGAGGACGAAGTCGGACAACGTGTCGCGCCTCAGCGGCAGCAGGCCCGAACCGATCGTCTGCCGGGACGCGAGATGGGTGAGGTCCGGACCGAGCGTCCCCGCCGCGCTGGTGCCTCGGACGGCGTGACAGCCGGCGCACGACGACCGCAGGAACAGGTCGCGGCCGTTGCTGGCCGCCGGCGTCGTGGGAGCGCGGGCGCCGGCCGCCTCCGCCGCCAGCCACCGCTCGAACTGCTCGGGCGGCTCGGCGTCCACGTAGAACACCATGCGGGCGTGTTGCAGGCCGCAGAACTCGGCGCACTGCCCGCGGTAGCGGCCGGGCTCGTCCGCCCGCAGCCACAGGCGGTTGTCCATGCCTGGCACCTGGTCCTGCTTGACGTTGAGCTGCGGGACCCAGAAGCTGTGGATCACATCGGCGGTCGAGAGCTTCACCTCGACGGCTTGGCCGACCGGGATGTGGATTTCGTTCGCGGTCACCGCCCCGTTCGCATACCGGGCCTCCCACCACCAGTTGTGACCGACCACTTCGATGGTCAGGGCCGTGTCGCTCGGCGCGTCGGCCAGCGCGTTGAGGGCCCGGAGGGAAACGCCGAAGGTGCCGGCCAGGATCGCGCCCGACACCAGCAGGCCGGCGATCACGATGAACCGCCCACCCCAAGGGACCGGCCGCTTGTCTATGCCCTCCTCGGCGGCCCGGGCTCGACCCCTCCTCACCGCCACGAGGAGAAAAGCGGTGACGACGCCAACCACCACGACCGAAGTCCAGAACGTCAGCCACCACAGGTCCTCGACCCTTCGGGCCGCCTCCGATTGAGGGCGGAGGATGGACGGTGCCTCGTCCGAGCAGCCGACGAGGAGGACGATCAGGGCGAAACCGACGGTCGACGTGGCCGATCTCCGGCTGGGCCGGCGTCTTCCGTGCACGTGTCCCGGGAATCGTCGATCCCCCGCAGGACCGATCACCGGGCGTAAGTTTTGCCTCCGACGGCAATGAGGGCAAGGGGGACAACTCACTTTTCGCGCAATGGGATGGGCGCCGAGCAGGCGTTTTAACGGTGGTTGAGATGCGCGATGTGTCCGGCTCGGGGCCGCCGGGTAGGAACGAAGCGTCGGCAGTTGTTGTTGTCGCGGCCCAAGGACGCCTGCTGCAGCTTCCCCGGAGCGACTGCACGGGCCAGGCCGTCCGCCGGCGAAGCCCGCGAGCCGATCAGGAGGCGACTTTCAGGTGCCCAGAGCCATCGCTGAACGACGTCGTCCCGTGCGGCGGGAGTCCGTCCTCCTCGATGGCTTACCGGGCCGAGAGGGCTTCGTCTTCTTCGACGGCCACAACTCGCCCGTGCTCAAGGCTGCCCCCGGCCTGCTCGGGCTGCTCGAAGGCCGACTCGCGGTCCGCCGCTGGCGCCCCCAGATTGTGCGTTGGCTCGACGACAGCGAGCACTTCTTCGACCACCTGTGCGCCGAGTTCGACGACGAGCGGGCGTGGCAGCCCATCCGGCGTGAGGTCCTGAAGCTCAAGGCGCTCGACGCTCCGCCCTCGGTCCGCAGCCAGGTGCTTTTCCATTTCATCGAGGCGACGGCCCGCGAGCTGGAGCGGGCGGCCATCGCTCGTGGCAAGGGCTGGACCACCGTGCCGGTGGAGTGGGACCGGACACCGACGACCATCTCGCTCGACGGTCCGTGGACCGCCTTCTACCGGCAGTCACCCGCCAGCTACGTCGAGCGAGAGCTCGACCTCCCCCTCAACTGGGAGCTGGTGCCGGGGATCGAGAACTACGCCGGCACCATGCGTTTCACGAAGGTCCTGACGACCGGCGGAGCTGGTGACGGCTCGCGAGTGCTCGTGCGCTTCGCCGGGGTCGACTACCTCACCGACGTCTGGGTCAACGGCCACCACGTCGGCGGGCATGAGGGGTTCTTCGGGCCGTTCGAGTACGACGCCAGCGACTTCGTGCACGATGGCGAGCCGATCGTCGTACGCCTGGCGGTGACCTCCCCCAACGACCCGGCCGGCCCAGGGACGCATGTGGCGTCGGGCTGGGACGACTTCTCGCCCGCCTCTGCGTTCCCCAATCGCAAGACGCTGATCAAGGGCACGCTCGGCCACCACGACGCCCGCCGGGGCGGGGCGTGGAGTTCGATGACGAGCCAGGACGGGAACACAGGCGGGCCGTGGGGGCCGATCGACCTCCGGGTCGTGCCCTCTGTGCACTTCACCGTGCCCGATCTGCGGGTCACCACCCTGGCGGTCGACGACGACAAGGCCACCGTGCAGCTGCGGCTGTGCGTGGCCAACCCGGGCGATCAAGCGGTCAAGGCGACGCTTCGGGTGCGGGTCGAGTCGGCCAACTTCGAAGGTCCCGCTCACGACCTCGAGCGGACCGTGATGATCGCCAGCGGCAGCGGCGACGTCGTTGTCGACGCCGACCTGGCTCCCGTGCGCCTGTGGCAGCCGGCCGACCATGGCCATCCTCACCTGTACCGGGTCCGAGCCCAACTGGTGGTCAGGGGCAAGGTGCAGGACGAGACCGAGGTCGAGACCGGCTTCCGCGTCCTCGGCGTGTCGCCCATAGGAGAGTCGACAGGGCCGAATGGGGCCTGGGTGGTGAACGGGCGGGCGGTGTTCGTCCGAGGCACCAATCTCCTGCCCACCTACTGGCTGTCGGAGTACACCGAGGAGCGCATCGTCCGGGACTTCGACATGCTGGAGGCGGCCGGCTTCAACGCCGTGATAGTCCACACCCTCGTCCTGCCGAAGCGGTTCTACGCCGAGGCCAACCGGCGCGGCTTCCTGGTAGAGCAGATCTTCCCTCTCCAGTGGACGTACGAGCAGTCCTACGAGCGGGCGGACCGGGCCCTGGCCCAGGTCGAATCCTTGACCGAGCTGCTGGTCAACGACCCGTCGGTCGTTTCCTACGAGGCCCACAACGAGCCGGACATGCGGACGTGGGAGGACCTCGACAACCGGTTTCTGGACTTCGATCTGCACGCCGCCCTGCGTAGCGCCGACCCGTCGCGCTGGGTCACGACGTTCTCCAGCGGCAACCACGCCTACCCGGGCCAGTTCTACCCACTGCGGGACGACAACTCCTTCGCCACGCTGCCGGCCCGCTACCTCGAGGAGGAGGTGCACGGGCGGCGCATATCCCGCCACGCCAACATGCCGACCGAGTTCGGTATCCAGGCCATGCCCAACGTCGGCCTGTTCCGTGAGCTGGTCAGCGAAGAGCGGGTGCGGACCGTGCTGGAGCGGATGCGTAACGACCCGAAGTGGCTGGCCGCAGGGGGTGAGAGCTGGGAGGTGACGTCCAAGCTGCTCGACGAGGTGAAGATCGTCCTCGGCCGGGGTGGATGGGATGAGGCCTTACGGGCCCTCGACTGGACGCTCATGTGGGAGCCGGGATCGTTGGAACCCCGCGTTCGCGAGATCGAGCACCGCCATCCCAATCCCGCCGACGCCACGTTGCACGAACTCCTGTCGTGCCGGCTCGCCCTCGTGCTGCTCGAGGTACTGCACTACGGAGCCTTCAAGGGCGAGAACTTCTGGTTCGGGCTGTGGCGGCCGGCGCGGACCCTGGAGGAGTTCGTCGCCGCGAGCCAGGACCGCCAGTACCGGCTCCACAAGGACGCCATCGAGCACTACCTGAATGCGGGCGCCACCGGCCCCATCACCGGCTTCTTCAGCTTCATGTTCCGCGACGCCGACTGGCAGGCGCCCACGTGGGGTGTGGTCGACGCCAGCTGGACCCCCAAGAAGGCCTTCCGGGCTTACCAGGAGAGCAACGCGGCGGTGCGCATCTCGCTGCCCGACGTTTTGCGGAGCCCGATCCGGATGCCGGGCGACCCGTGGGCGGGGGGAAGTTCGGCGGTCCTGGCCAACGACACGATGCAGTCCCACAGCCAGGTGCAGGTGAGCGTCTGGGCCGAGGACCGGCACGGCAGCGAGGTTTCGAGGCCGGCGACGGAGCCCATGGCGGCTGTGGAGCTCGGCGCTTCGACCGGGACCACCGCCAACCTCGCTCTGGACGAGTGGGCGATCCCGGCCGACCTGCACTGCGGCGTCTACTACCTCGTGGCCGAGCTCACATCGGCCTCGGGACAGCGGCTGGCCGCCAACCGTTACGAGCTGCTCGTGCCCGATGTGACGTTCCCCGCCCTCGACCGGCTGACTACCACCCAGGTCCGCGGCCTGCTCGAGGGCACGCGCCGGCGTCAGGGCTTCCATTACTGGCAGCACGGCGGGCTGGCCCACAAGGCCGGCCCCGGCGTCGCCGGGTTGGTCAAGGGGTTCCGGGATGCGCAGGCGGCGGGTGTCGACCTGTACGAGGTCGTACAGGGTGAGCACCTCTTCCGCCACGTCCTGGCCGAGTGGGCGGGCGTCAAGCACGCCGGCTGGCTGACCGAGGAGGTTTGGCGGATCCGCAGCGAGATCGTGTCTCCCGCCGAGAAGGCCCGCGTGCTGATCCGCTACCTGGAGCTCCTGGTGGCGGCGGCCCGCCGCCGACTGGAGAGCGATGGGCCAACCCGCCGCTCGCGAACGCGGGCCCGACCCGCAGCAGCCACCGCGCCGGCGACCGAAGCGTCGCCGTGGACGCCGGTGGGACGAGATGTGACCGAGGGGCCGCACGACGGCCCGAGGAAGGAGAGGCGATGAAGACCGAGGAGGCCGTGCGATCGACGGACACCGGACCGATGGACACCGGCGTTGCCCCGCCCGTGCTCGACGCCATCCGGCAGGCTCAGGGGTGGGCCACCGGGCAGCGTGAGCGAGGGACCCTGGTAGGTGACGAAACTCTGTGGCGGGAGGCGTACAGCGTGTACCGGGGGTCGGCCGACGGGTCCGACCCTGCGGCGTGGGCTTGCATCGCCTCCGAGGTCGTGTTCGGAACGGGCAAGGTTCCCCTCAACCGGCGGGTGGCGGCCCAGGAGGCGTGCCGGTCCCTCATGGACGAGCCCGACCGGCCCCTCGGGGAGCATGCCCGCCGCTTCGAGCGCATCGCCGAGCGCCACGACGTCGAGGCAGGCCAGACCCGTGCTCTGCTCGGTCCCGGTATCGGTTACCCCTGGGTCTTCCCACGCGAGCTGTGGCAGTGGGACACCGTGGCCGGCGGCCTGGAGGCGATCCTCGCCCCCTTCGACTGGGCCGACGGGTGCCGGCCCGACCGCGACTGGGTTGATGCGAACGCCCGCGACCGCTCGCCGGCGGCGCTGGTCGCCGGTTTACAGGCCTGTGCGCCGCACGACTCTTCCCTCGGCCGCATGCTGGCCTCCTGCGAGTCGCTGCTCCGGGCTCTCGCCGACGAAGGCCGTGACGTGTGCGTGGTCGAGGCCCAGTCGTTCCTGGGCGGCCTGGCCGGCCATGGCCTGTCCGATACCGAGGTGGGAGAGTGGCGACGCCGCCTCTTGCAGCTACGGGAGGCGGTCCTCCTGCTGGAGTCGTTCCAGCAGTACCGGCGAGCCGAGCGCCTCGTCAACGCGGCCGCCGCGGTGACCGAGACCGATCCCGAAGCGGGCGTGAGCTTCCTGACCAAGGCGGCCGGCATCTACCAGCGGATGGCGGTCGCCCAGATGTACCCGGAGCGGCTCCTCGCTCGCCACCAGGAGCTGTCGCGATCGCTGGAGGAAGCCAGGGCTTCGGCCGGGCTGCCCGACGAGCGGTCCGACCAGGTCCTGCTGGTGAGCACGTTCCAGTCGCCCGGCGACCTCCAGCGCCTGCTCCTCAGTGTGACCCAGGAGCTCCAGGCCTACGGATTCGGCCGCAACGTCCACGTGGTGGTCAGCGACGACAGCACCGAGGACGCCCGAGCGACCAATCGGCGCCTCTTCGCCGAGGCGGCCCGGATCGGCCTGTCCGTGTCCGACTGGGGCACCGACCGCCGGGGCCAACTGCTCGACGACCTCAATCGCGAGGTCTTCCCGGACGGGAACTTCGACGTGCGCCAGCTGGCCGGGCCCCGTATGCCCGGCGAGAAGGGCGTGCCCTACGGCCGCCTGCGGAACTTCCTGCGCCTGGCCGGAATGGTCGAGATCGAGGGACAGGGGTTCGAGCGGCCCGTCTTCACCTGGCTCGACCAGGACAACGAGCTGGGCGCCCTCGTCCTCACCCGGGCGGGGACGTTGGCCAAGCGCCACGTCTTCAACTACTTCGACCAGAAGAGCAGCATCTTCGCCGACCCCGACCTCCGGGTGGGCGGCGGCGGCTACACCAATGACGCCCTCGAGGGCGTCGAGAAGTTCTGGGTGGCGTGGGGGATCATGCACACCGCCCTGGGCCTGGCCCAGGAGTACCCGCCCCAGGGTCCCGCCGTTCTCCCGCCCGACGCCGACATCACCCGCTTCCGGCCGTGGGACCAGGCCGACACGCTCGAGCGCCTGCCTCGCGAGGGCGAGGAAGTCGAGACGATGTCCGACCAGTTCCTCCTGCTGCTGCAGACGCTGGTCGGCACGTTCCGGGGCAAGTACGACAACCAGGTGCAGATCTACCACCCGTGGACAGCGGGTTACGTCGATCCCGGCCGTGAGCACCTCGTCGAGGAGATGCGTCCGTTCGCGGGTATGCCGGGCGGGAACACGAGCTTCACCGACGAGGTCCTGACCAGCTCCATCCCGTTCATCACCGTGGGTGGTCGGGGCGAGGACATCTTCCACCTGTGGCAGCTGGAGGGGCGTCACGGGCCAGGCTCGATCTTCCTGACCCACACCCCCGTGCTGCACACCCGCAACGTCAACGGCGGCCGCGGCGATCTCATGGCCGAGATCGTCGACTCGTTCAACGGCCGGATCTTCCGCGAGCCGCCCTACCTGTGGGCCGCCCTCGCCAATCTCTCGGCCGGGAGCGACGCGCCGCCGGGCCCCGAGGTGGTCGCCGCCACGGAGGAGCGCATCAGCGGCCTGCGCAACGAGGCGAAGGCCAGCATCTCGGCGGTTAGCGGCTTCGCGTCGTCCCTGGAGCCCTATCTGGACGGGACCAGCGAGTTCTGGTGGCTAGCCCGGGCGCAGGAGGACCCACGCTGCGCCGAGGTCCTCGACATGCTGAAGTCGGTCGTGGCCCAGTACAAGGACGTCGAGAAGTACCACGGCGTCGCCGACGAGAAGCTTCTCGACTTCGAGGACGTCGAAGAGCTCACCGCCGAGTTCATGGCCGCCTACCCGCACTGGGAGACGGTCGTGAGCCACGTGGCGGGCGGGCGGCCCACCAAGGCCGCCGCCCCCGTCACCACCGCCTTCGGGCCGGGCGAGGGCTACGGGGCTCCGTTGCGGACGGAGAGGTCGTCCGCTTCGGTCGTTCCCACCGGTGCGACCTGGGCCGAGCCTCCCGACGGCGGCGAACCGGCCGAGGAGCCGCCGTGGCGGGAGGTCGTCACCGCATCTCTCCTACTCCACCGCCGGTACGAGAGCGGCGTGGCGTCGGGCGACTCGTGGCTGACGTGGGACGACCGGGTCGCACAGCTGCGCCGCAACTTCGCCCACTACGCGGCGGGCGTGGACGACGTGCCCGCCTTCGTGTGGACGCTGCTGTTCCGCGACGCCCTGCTGGTGCCGCACTCGCCCGCCTATCGGGCCGTCAGCGAGCTGGTGATCGACCCGGCCCGGCCGACGTCCGAGCTCGCCCGGCACTACGGGGTCGACGAGGCCATGCTGGCCGACGCCCTCGCCC
>DASUXN010000255.1:0-3021 GCA_036377875.1 Acidimicrobiales bacterium | reverse complement strand
GACGAGGAAGATCATCGTCGTGCCGTGCATGGTGAAGACCTGGTTATAGGCGTCGGCCGACAGGAAGGTGTTGTCGGGGCTGCCCAGCTGGACCCGCAACAGCAGCGCCTCGATGCCTCCTATGAGGAAGAACACGAACGCCGAGACCGAGTACATGATCCCGATCTTCTTGTGGTCGACCGTGGTCATCCACCCCCACACGCCGGTGGGGTGAGTCGGGCGGCGCAGCAGCCGGACCGGCGCCGGACGCGCCGACCCAGGCGGCGGCGGGAGCTCGGCGGGGCTGGGGGGCGGTGGTGAGGTGACGATGGCCATCAGCGGGCCTCGACGCTAGCGGTTCGGCTCCGGTGGTCCGGCCGGGCCGACGACCGGGAACGGGCACTCATCTCAAAGTCTCCATGTAGGCGATGAGCTGGGCGATCTCATCGTCGGTAAGGCCGAGGTTGGGCATCTTCGACCCTGGCTTCTCGGCGGGCGGGTCCTTCAGCCACCGGCGCAGGTTGGCCGTGTTCAGTTCGAACATCGAGCCGGCGAACGTCTCGCGGCTGTAGAGGTGGGTCAGGTTGGGGCCGACGCTGCCCTGAGAGATCCCCTGGACGGTGTGGCAGCCGGCGCAGCCCTTGGACGTGAACAGGGCCAGGCCCTGGGCCGCCTCGCTCGTCCCCGTGGGGCCGGGCAGGCCGGGACGCTGCTGGTCGCGGATCCACGTTTCGAACTCGGCCGGCGTCACCGCCACCGCCCGGGCCCGCATGTTGGCATGGGAGAGACCGCAGTACTCGGTGCACTGGCCCAGGTAGGTGCCGGGCTCGTCCGCCTCGATCCGCATGCGGTGCGTGTGGCCGGGAACGATGTCCTGCTTGCCGCCCAGGGGCGGGATCCAGAACGAGTGGATCACGTCGTCCTCGGCCCCGTCGAGGGTGATCTCGACCGGCTGGCGGGCGGGGATGACCAGCTCGTTCGCGGTCACCACGCCGAAGTCGTCGTAGCGGTACTCCCACCAGAACTGGTGGCCGATCACCGTCACGTTGAGCGAGTTGGGCTGCCGTTCGGCCAGGTCGAAGATGGTGGCGATGGTGGGCACGGCGATCACCAGGAGGGTGAAGGCCGGGATCAGCGTCCATGTGAGCTCGAGCTTGGTGTTGCCGTGGACCTGGACGGGCTCGGGGGCGTCGTCGCGGTGGCGGAACTTGATGACGACGTAGAGCGCCAGCCCCATGACCAGGACGAATACCACGCCGGCCACCGCGAACACGGGGTTCTGGAGGTTGTCGATCTGGCGGGCGACCGGCCCCTTGGGCTCCAGCGTGTCCTGCGGGGCGTTCTTGGCGCACCCGGCGAGGACGGCGAGCGCCATGGCGGCCAACGCCAGACGGCGCAACGTCGGACGGGCGCGGGTCACCGGGTCAGCCACTCCTTCATGACGGTGCCCACTGTCCCCCGTACCCGGCGCAATCGTCCAATTTGGCCGGCGGGCAGCCGATCGCCCCATCAGCCGACGGTGACCTTGCCCTGCATGAGGGGGTGGATGTCGCACCGGAAGTAGTAGGTACCGGGCGCGGGCGCCCGGAACCGGTACTCGATGCTGTCGGCCGTGATGACCGCCCCCTGGAAGATGGCCAGGCCGGAGAACTCGGGATTGGCGTAGATGGCCACGTTGTGGGGGACGGGCTCGTTGTTCTTGAACTCGAGGATCGCCTCCGAGTCGGGCGCGAAGTGCAGCTCGGCGACGTTGAACTGGATGTTGTCCGCCTCGATCTCGACCGCCTCGTGCCCGGCGTGGTGCTCCTCGATCTCCCGCTCGCCGGCGATGGCGGCGACCACGCCGCCCCCGGTCATGACCACACCCGCCACCAGCAGGACGTTGAGCAGCGTGCGGCCGGAGACCTGCGGCTTGACGGCGACGAAGGAGGCAGCTCCCATGATCAGCACCGCCACCAGAAGGGCGATGGCCGTCGAGGCCTGCTCGGGCACGGCCAGCAGGACCCGGGAGAGCAGGAACATGAGGGCGCCGATGGCGAACAGGCCGACGATGGGGATGCCGAAGGGCATGAGGTCGGGGGCCCGGCCGGTGCGGTCGACCGACACGCTCGCCAGCCAGCCGGCGGCGGCCACGATCAGCAGCGTGACAGAGGCGATCCCGAACAGGGGGCTGGTGACCAGGGCGACGACGCCGAACCCGACGCCGGCGGCGGCCATGGCCGGCCACCCCGGCCCTCCCGGTAGCCGTACCGCGCCGATCGGCCGGCGCGCGGGCGGAGCGGCGTCGGCCGCCACGACCGGCGCCAGCTCGTTGTCACGCTGGGTGGTGATGATGATGCCGCCCGAGAAGGCGACGGTGGCGAGGCCGAGGAAGAGGGCGGCGCCGGCGTGGTCGCCGGTGGTCATGGCGTAGAAGACGGCGGCGGCCAGCCCCAGCCCGGTGAGGGGCAGGAAGACCTTGGCCGGCTCGGTGATCATCGGCAGGTCCTCACGCGTGGGCCGAGAACAGGTACATGGCCGTCATGATCACGCCCCAGACGATCACGGTGTAGTGCCAGAAGGCGGCGACCGCCCGTATGGGGTCGTAGCTGCGGCGGCCGAAGTGTCCGGCCAGGACCCTCGCCCCGACGAGGACCAGAGCGCCCAGGGCGATCACCTGGTGGACGAGGTGGTACCCGGTGAGCAGGTTGAAGAGGGTGGCGTAGGCCGAGCTCTCCATGGTCAGGTTCTCGCGGGCCATCGTGTACCACTGAGCGTTGGCCACGGCGATGCCGAACAGGGCGGTGAACACAAGCGCGGCACCGGCACTGCGCTGGTCGTTGCGCCGGATGCTGCTCACTACCCAGTGCATGCCGAACGAGCTCATGACGGCGGTGATGGTGACGACCGACGGGATGTAGGTGCCGACGCTGACGTCACCCGGCGGCCACGCCGGCGACCCTGCCTTGATCGTCCACCACGCGGTGAGGAAGGCCAGCAGCAGCATGCCGTCGGCCACGCACACCAGCAGGACGCCGAGGAGGTTGGTGCCCTTCGGTACCT
>DASUXN010000254.1:0-6575 GCA_036377875.1 Acidimicrobiales bacterium | reverse complement strand
GCGGGTCGTGCAGGGCATGGCGGGCCAGCTCCTCGAGCTCGGCCATGGCCCGGGCCCGGGCCGAGACGTCGCGCAACGCTGCTACCACGACCTGCTCGCCGTTCCAGCGCCCGGGGCTGGTCCGCATCTCCACCACCCGGGGCAACCCGTCGACGAGCAGCTCGATCTCGGCCACCTCACCGGCCCGAACGGGGTGGCCGAAGTCGGCGCCGACCAGCGCCGCGAGCGACTGCTCGAACAGGGCGGAGGCGGCGGGGTTAGCGAAGCGGATCCGGCCGGCGACGTCGACCACCATGATTCCGTCGGCGAGTGACGCCACCACCCCCCGGAGCCCCTCGGGGCCCGGCATCCTCCAGCGCGGCGGCGTCCCGGCCATGCCTCAGCCGGCCTCGTCCCGGTCGCCTTGGGGGCGCGCCAACGGTGGGAGAGCCGACGGGGCGGCCGGGCCGAGGGACGGGACCACCGACCCGGCCAGGATGCCCGACACACCGGTGAACGGCTCGCCCACCTGCATGCCGTGGTCGTCGATGCGGAACTCGTGGATCCTGGTGTCGTGGACCGCTCCCCGGACCTTGAGCACGCACACGGCCCGGCGGACCTCGCTGGCCAGCTCCACGTACCGGAGCAGGACGATGGCGTCGGTGAGGGTGGAGGCGTGGACCTCGGTGACCGACTCGGTGCCTACCAGGGTGGAGCTGGAGGACGTCAACAACGTCGTGATGTCAGCTGAGCGCACGTAGGAGCCGAACCCGATGACGAAGTCGCGCATCCCCCGGGTGGTGGAGATGCGCTCCAGCGCGGAGAGGTTGTCGATCGCCACCCGTCGGGGCCCGAAGGTGTCGACGTGCTGGCGCAGGGCGACGAAGTGGTCCTCCAGCGAGGCCACCTCGGGGTACTCGCTCACCACCCGGAGCAGGCCGGCGGCCTCCAGCGCCGCCAGGTCCAGTCCCCAGCTGGCCGCGTTGCGGTGGAGCTGGTCGGTGCTCTCCTCGAACGACACCAGTAGGCAGCGCTCGCCCGCCGCCGCCGAGGCGGCGGCGAAGGAGGTGGCGACAAGGGTCTTGCCTATGCCGGTGGGGCCGGACCCGAGGCTGACCGAGTCGCGGAAGACGCCGCCGCCCAGCATGGCGTCGAGCCCGGCCGGGCCCAACGCGACCCGCTCGGTCGAGGCCTGCTCGCGCAGGGAGATGAGGGCCAGGGGCATGACCGAGATGCCCTCCCGGGGCACGATGGTGAAGGAGAACTCCCCGCTGCGGTGGGGGGCGCCCCGGAGCTTGAGGATCTCGATCGTGCGCCGCCGCTTCTCGTTCTCGACGACGTTGCGCAGCAGCACCACGTTGTCGGCCACGAACTCCTCCACCCCGAAGCGGGCGATGGAGTCGTAGTCGTGAGTGCGCTCAGCGGTGATCAGGGCAGTGACTCCGAGCTCCCGGAGGCCGGCAATCACCCGGACCAGCTCGCGCCGCACGACCCCGGCGCCGGAGTAGCGGGAGAAGACCGCGCCGATCGAGTCGAGCACCACCCTGGTCGCGCCCACCGAGGCGACCGCGTGGGCGACGCGGGCCACAAGGGCGGCCAGGTCGTAGTCGCCCACCACCTCCTCGCCGCCTGGCTGCGCCGAGGCGTCCACGAACGCCCAGCGGCCGTCGGCCTCGAAGGCGGCCACGTCGAAGCCGAGAGAGGCTATGTTCGCCCGCAGGTCGGCGGGCGACTCCTCGAAGGTGACGAACACTCCGGCGGCGCCGAAGGTGAGGATGCCCCGGGCCAGGAATTCGGCCGCCATCACGGTCTTGCCGCTGCCGGTTGTGCCGGCCACCAGCGTCGGCCGCCCCGCGGGCAGGCCCCCGAGCAGCAAGGGGTCGAGGCCGCGGATCCCAGTGGGCAGCTTGTGCACGGGCTCGTCGGCGACGCTCAACGGTCGGTTCCTCTCTGGTCGGGACCCCGGGGCGGGGGCAGGTCGAGGGCGAGGGCGGCCGCCCGGTGGTCCGAGAGGTCGCCGACCACGCGCCGACACGGGAGGGGGACGAGGCGTATCACCGTGGGTGTCGCGAGGATCCGCTCCTCCTCGGCCAGCTCCGGTTGGTCGAGGACGTCGATCACGTGGATCTCGTGGTCGTCGCCCACGGTCGCCTGGCACAGGGTCCGAAGGTGGGCGACCGTCGCTCGAGCCCGGGGCGTCGTTCCTGCCACATAGACCCGGAACTCGAAGGTGGGCAGCGTCCTGACCTTTCCATGATTGCCGTCCGACCGGGAAGCACCGAGGGCGCCGCGAGCGACGCTACCGCGGGCGACGCTATGCGAGCGCCACCCGGCGAGACCGGCGCGGCCAGACCGCAGGGCGGCCAGGCCTCGGTGCCACTCCGCGAAACCCGTCGCCGTGGATCCCGGCCCGGGGCGACCTGGTCTCAGCGGGCCTAAGCGGCTGCCGGCAGCTGCCGGCCATGTCCGAACACCACGCCACGTACGGGTGAAGATCACACCTCCGAGGTCGTTCGCGCGTTCACAGCCCGTGTTCAGAATCAGCCTCTCATCCGGGCGTCGTTGAACCGGTTCTCATACGGTCGCCCGGCGATGGGCGACCTGCTCGGGTACGCGAGGGTGTCGACGCTGGAGCAGAACCCCCGCCTCCAGACCGACGCCCTCAAGGCGGCGGGCTGCTACAAGGTCTTCACCGACACCGCCTCCGGGGCGATCACGAGCCAGCGTCGCTGGTCGAGCTGCGGGCCCGGGTCGAGGCGCTGCTCCCCGAGGTCGAGATCGCCGACGTTCCGCTGGAGGTCCACGCCTGGACCGGGTTCCTGGACGAGTACACCCACATCAGCGGCGCGCCCTCCCGCCTGGAGGGCCTGGAGGAGTCGCTGTCGGCGCTGCTCGTCTCGGAGGCCTGCAACGTCGGGCTCACACCCGTGGTCGACAACGGCTACCCGCCGCTCACCCGGGACCGCCTCAACTGGATCGCCCACAACTACTTCCGCTCCGCCACCCACGCCAGCGCCAGCACCCGCCTGTTCGACTACCACGCGGACCTGGCGCTGGCCCGGGACTTCTGGGGCGGCGGGGAGATGGCCTCGGCCGACGGGATGCGCTTCGTCATCCCGGTGTCGACCGTCTACGCCGGCTACAACCCCCGCTTCTTCGGCCGCCAGCGGGGCTCGACGCTCTACATCGGGATGCCGACACCCACGCCAGCTTTCACCAGACGCTGGTCCCCGGCACCGAGCGCGACAGCCTCCACGCCCTCGACGGGCTCTTCGCCAACCAGACGTCACATCCAAGCCGCGCTCGACCACCTCCGCTGCGGAGAGCTACGTGGCAGACCGGCCGACCTCGCCCGCTTGTCGCCCCTCGGGCACCCCACCATCAACCTCCAGGGCCGCTACCGGACCACGGGCAGGGCTCCTAGCGGGAGCGTACGGCCGCTCAGGACGGCTCGGTGACGGTCGCTGCGTTCAGGATCCTGCGCCGTTCCTCGTCACCGGCCACAAGGAGAGGTTGCTGACGAGTGTGACGGTTGCGAAACTATGTGCGCCCACAACCACAGAGAGGAACCGCATGTCCTCGCGCGTCGTTCGCTGGGCGGGAGGGGTCTTGCTCGCAGCTGGCCTTCTTCTCGCCTCGGCTCCGCCGTCTCACGCCCCGCACATAGCCCAGATCCAGATCACGCCGAGCCAGGTTCAGGCCGGCCAGGAGGTCACCGTTTTCGGGCCCCGAGGCTACGGCCGTACGAACCCCGTCGACATCCGTTGGGACAGCCTCGACGGGCCGGTATTGGGCACCTTCCAGCCCAACGAGGAGCTGTACGCCCTTTGGGGACCAGGCACCATCCGCATTCCCGAGGACGCCCGCCCCGGCATCCACTTCCTGTTCGCCACCCAGACGCTGGCCGCCAACGAGACCCACATCCGCGGCGTCCCCGCCCGGGGTGAGGTCACCGTGGTGGGCGAGGGAGGTACGCCTGTGCTCGGACGCGACGACGTGGCTCCTGCCGACCAGACCGTCCGTGGCCTGGTCGAGGACGAGCCCGTGAGCATGGGCACCGTGCTGCTGGTGGCCCTGGGCACGGCCGGGGTCGGTCTGTTCGTCGCCGGCGGCGCCGCCGCTATCGCCAGCCGCCGCCGCTCGGCGGCCGGTGCGCCCACGCAGGCGGCCCAGTGAGGCGGGCCACCCGAGCCGCGGCCGTGCTGGCGGGGCTCGTCGTGCTGGCGGCCCCGGCCGCGGTGAGCGCCCAGTCGTCCAGCGAGCCCCGGCTCACCAGCGTGGTGCGGGCCACCGTCGACGACCTGGCCCCCACCCGGACCTACTCGGCTCCCTACCTGCTGGTCGATCCCTCCAACAAGAAGAACATCGTGGCGGCCGCGGTCGAGATGCGCACCCGCATCTGCCGGTTGCTGCGGTCGACCGACGCGGGGGCGACGTGGAAGATCCTCGACGCCCTGCCCGGCCTGACGTCCTACCCCTTCTGCTTCAACACCGCCGGCATGCAGACCGAGACCCCGATCGCGTGGGGACGAGACAGCACGCTCTACTACGGGCTCAACGGGTGGGACTCCCAGGACGGGGGACAGCGGGCGAACATCAGCGTGCTGATGGCCAAGTCCACCGACCTGGGTGATTCGTGGACGACCACCATCGTGCGCGACGCCCGTGGCCGTCCCGAGGCCGAGTACGAGAACAACACCCCGGTGTCCTCGGTGGCGGTCGACTCTACGGGCGAGGAGGACGTGGTTTACGTGGCCTGGCGGCGGGCCCTGCCCAACCAGACCAACCCGCCCTACGCCCGAGCGCCGTTCATGGCCGTGTCGACCGACGGCGGCCGGACGTGGGGCGAGCAGATCGACATCCAGGCTGCGTACCCGAAGACGATCAAGAACGCCCAGGGCCAGGACGTGCCCTTCGTCATGTCGTTCAGCGCCCCGTCGATGACCACCGACGACGACGGCACGCTCTACGTCATCTACCCGCTCAACACCACGGGCATCACCCCGGCCCCGCCGGCGCCGATCGTCGTCGGGCGCTCGACCGACCAGGCCAAGACGTTCGAGTTCTTCGACGTCACCCCACCCAGCGTCTACACCGAGCACGTCGGCATCGTGAAGTGGGGGCCGGAGGGCGGCGCCAACGGCACGCTCCACGTCGTGTACGAGGACAAGATCGGCCAGCCCGCCACCGCCGCCGACCGCGACATCTACTACCAGCGGTCGACCGACCGGGGGGAGACGTGGAGCCAGCCCAAGCTGCTCAACGACGACGACCCGTCCCAGCTGGCGGTGCAGATCACGCCCAACATCGACGTGGCGCCCGACGGCCGCATCGACGCCGCGTGGTGGGACTTCCGGGACGACAACGGCCAGATCGCCACCGACGTCTACTACACGTACTCCCAGGACAACGGCGAGACGTGGTCGAGGAACATCCGTCTCACCGACCGTTCGGTCAACCGCCGCATCGGGGTGTGGACGGGGGCGGACATCCGCCAGCCTCCGGGCCTGGTCTCTCTCGACGAGTACGCCTTCGTGGCTTGGGACGACACCCGGCTGGGCGACGAGACGACCCACACCCAGGACATCTTCGCCCGGGGCGTCCAGTTCGAGGCGTTGGGCGGCGGCGCCAGCGACACGGTCCGTTACGCCCTGGGCGCGGTGATCGGGCTCGCCGCCGTCGGCCTGGTCCTGGTGGTGGTCAGCCTCATGGCCCGCGGAGGGTCTCGCCCCTCGGGCGGAACGGCGAAGCGCGAGCCGGCAGCCAGGGCCGACGTCCACTGAGGGCGCCGTCCTCCCCGGGGGCGAGGTGGTACTACCACCCGCCCCTGGGAGGCCGGCTGGCACGGTTGGCGTCCACTCCTCGCCGCCGGAGGTTGCTCTCAGGCCTGCGAGAGGAGTGGCATTGGAAACCGAATTCCGGCGACGACCGCGACGTGCCCTCGCCGGAGCGCTCGCCGCGCTGGCCCTGGTGGCCACCGCCTGTGGCAGCGACGGCGACGACACCCGGACGGTGACGGCCGAGGACTACAGCTTCGAGGACCTTCCTGCCCGCGTGGACGCGGGCACCACGTTCAAGCTGACCAACGACTCGGACAAAGAGCTGCACGAGATGGTCATGTTCCGCATCCCCGACAACGAGCGACGCTCGGTCGAGGAGCTGATCCGGCTTCCCGAGGACCAGATGGGCGCTGTCTTCGCCGGCGAGCCGGCCATGGTGCTGATCGCTCCGCCCAGCGGTGCCGACCAGATCATCGCCCTGGGCACGGGTGAGCTGACCCAGCCGGGACGCTACGCGGTGGTGTGCTTCATCCCCACCGGCGCCGACCCGGGCGCTTACCTGGCGGCCGCCCAGTCCGGCGGGGAGGGACCGCCCGACATCCCCGGTGGCCCGCCCCACGCCTTCTCCGGCATGTTCGGCCAGGTCATCGTCGAATAGCAGGGAACGGTCTCCGGGCCGGGGGCCGGCGGGCTATGAGTCAGGCAATTTCCGTGCGCAGGTACTGGACCCGGACGCGACCGGGCTGGAGCTCGGCCAGCCGGCGGGCGAGCGGCTCCTCGTAGGTGGTCACGAAGATCTGCTCCAGGCCGGCCGCG
>DASUXN010000253.1:0-2502 GCA_036377875.1 Acidimicrobiales bacterium | reverse complement strand
AGGTACCGGGCCCGTTGGAGCTGGTTCCAGGGCTCGGCCGACTTCACCTGGTGCAGCGAGGCCAGCGCGCCGGCGGCGTCGCCTCGGGCCAGCAACACGAGGGCAAGGCCCGGTTGCGGCGTGCGGCCCAGCTCGTCGGCCTGCCGGAAGGCCTCCTCTGCTCCTTCGACGTCGCCGGTGAGACGCAGCATCTCCCCGACGGTGTGGAAGGCGAGGCCGGCGTGCTCGCGCACGAAGTCGTCCATCTCGCCGCAGGCCCGGCGGGCGTGCCGCTCCGCCTCCGCCCACGCGCCCCGGGCGAACAGCACCTGGGCGTGGTGCATGCGGCAGTCGCCAGGGAAGCCGGCCAGGCCGTGCTCGGTGGCGCACCGTTCCATGGCGGCCAGCCACTGCGTGGCCCGTGCGTAGTCGTGCAGGGCGACGCAGGCCGACAGCGTCCGGCACACCACCGCCGCGGTGGCGACGGGTCCGAGCCTCCCCCCGGCCGCATTCGCCATCGCCTCGTCGAGGAGCGGCAGCCCCTCGTCCGGATGTCCCTGGTGGACGAGGATGTAGCCCCGGTAGGTCAGGCCGACGGCCCGGAGGTCGGTGTCGGCGTAGCGGTCGCCCGCCTCCAGGACCTGGGCGGCGCATTCGAGTGCCGGCGCCGGGTCCGAGGTGCCGAGCACCACCATGACGGTGGCGGTGACCCACGCCAGGTAGCCCTGCTCGACGCACTCACCCTCCCCGTCGAGGAGCTGGTAGGCGACGGCATACCACCCGGCCGCCACCGCGGTCCGCAGACGCACGGCGTGCTGGAGGGCGACCAGGAGGGCGGCGTAGGCGGCCCGCCGCCGGTCGCCGGCCGCCAGATGGACGGCGTGGAGCCGTTCGCACAAGCCGATGCACTCGCCGGGGCGGCCGGTCCAAAAGGCTGCCTCGGCCAGTGCCTCCAACTCGCTCGCCGCCAACGTGCCCCCCCGGTCGGCGGTGGAGAGCAGGTCGAACGCCTCCGGCCAGGCCCGGCGCTCGAAGGCGGCCAGGCCGGCCTCGACCAGCTCACGAGGCGACGCGGCCGGCGGGGGAGCGACACCACCGGCCCGGGCGGTGTCCCAGTTCGGCTCCGCTCTCTCGACCAGCGTCGGGCCCGACCAGTCCAGCACCGGTGCGTGCAGAAGGATTCCCTCCTCCAGGCGGGCCAGGCCCGACGACGGTTCGATGCCGAGCTCCTCGCCGAGGGTGGCACGCAGCTCGGCGTAGGCCCGGAGGGCGTCGGCCTGGCGTCCCGACCGGTAGAGGGCCAGCATCAGCTGGCCCCAGAAGCGCTCGCGCAGAGGCTGTTCGCCGACCAGCTGTTGGAGCTCTCCGGCCAGCTCGGCGTGGCGACCGAGGGCGAGGTCGGCCTCGATACGGTCTTCGAGGGTCGCCAGCCGCAGCTCGCTCAGGCGGGCGATCTCGGCCTGTGCGAACGGAACGAAGGTGAACTCCGCCAGCGGTTCCCCGCGCCAGAGCGCGAGCGCAGCCGCCAGCAGGGGAGCAGCCTCTGCGGCCGCGCCCTCGACCAGAGCCCGTCGCCCGTCCCGCGCCAGGCGCTCGAAGCGCCCGGCGTCCACGTCGCGCTCCGGATCGACGGCGAGCAGATACCCGGGGTCCCGGGCCTGGACGACGCCGGCTCCTCCTGTCGCCCGGCCGGGGTGCAGCGCCTCGCGGAGGTGGGACACGTGGCTCTGCAGCGTGGCTGCGGCGCCGTCCGGTGGCTCGGGTCCCCACAGGATCTCGAAGAGCCGGTCCTTGGAGACAACCCTCCCGGCATGGACGAGGAGGCCGGCCAGGAGGGCTCGGACCTTCGGCCCCGCCACCTCGATCGGACGGTCACCGGCCACGATCTGGAGTGGTCCGAGGATCCTGAACTCCATCGCCAACCCCCAGTGATGCCGCCGCCCGGCTGCTTCCAGCCGGTTTCCAGGCTACTTCACGGCGTGTATCCGATCCTCCTCATCATTGATCGAGAGAAAGGACCGGCACATGACGATCACCCGAGATCCCATCTACGCCATGGGCACGTCGGAGGGGGAGCGGCAGCGCCTCGTGGAGCAGGCCGTGATCTACGCCGCCACGACCCGGCACCTGTTCGCACAGGCCGGTATCGGTCCCGGGATGCGAGTGCTCGACGTCGGCTGTGGCGTCGGCGACGTCTCGCTGCTTGCCGCCTCGATCGTCGGGCCGACCGGCGCCGTCGTCGGCGTGGACACCGATGTCGAGGCGCTGGCGGTGGCGCAGGCCCGCGCCGACGGGGCCGGGCTGGAGCACCTGCAGTTCGTGCAGGGAGACCTGCGCGACGCCACCTTCGAGGCGCCCTTCGACGCCGTGGTGGGGCGATTCGTGCTGATGTACCTCGCCGACCCGGCCGACGCCGTTCGCCAGGTGCGCCGCCACGTACCGCCGGGCGGGATCGTCGCCTTCCAGGAGTTCCAGTTCGAGGGCCTGATGCGTTCCTTCCCGGACGTGCCCGGCTCCCTGTAC
>DASUXN010000252.1:0-4831 GCA_036377875.1 Acidimicrobiales bacterium | reverse complement strand
CGGTACCGGTCCAGGACATCACCTATCCGGGCAAGGACATCACCCTCATGGGTGTGCTCGCGCCGGCCGCCTCGCTTCGTGGAGCGGTGCTCGTCATCCACGAGAATCGTGGGATCACCGACTTCGTCCGGGCCTTCACCGGCAGACTGGCAGCCAGCGGCTACACCGCCCTGGCCGTCGACCTGCTCTCCGCCCAGGGCGGCACGGTCACGTTCACCGACCCCGCCGCCCTCCAGACGGCGCTCGTCAACAACGCCACCGAGCGGGCCACCGACGACATGAAGTCGAGTCTCGAGGAGCTGGCCCGGCGGGCGCCCGGCCAGAAGCTCGGGGCTGTCGGGTTCTGTTTCGGCGGGAACATGACGTGGCAGCTCTTGAACGCCGGCGAACCGCCCGCGCTGGCGGCCGCCGCCCCGTTCTACGGCCAGGCCCAGAACCCGGACTTCAGCAAGTCCAAGGCCGCCGTCCTCGCCGTCTACGCGGAGAACGACACCCGGGTCAACGCCAACCGAGACACCGCCAAGGCCGGCCTCGAGCAGGCCCGGCTGACCCACGACGTCAAGACCTACCCGGGCGCGAACCACGCGTTCATGAACCACACCGGCGCCAACTACAACGAGGCCCAGGCCACCGCCGCCTACAACGACCTAATAGCCTGGTTCGGCCGCCACCTGCGTTGACGGATGGCCGTCCGTGGGCAGGTTACGAGCGATGACTTCGACCGCCGAGGACATCCACCGCTACCGCCGGGCCCTGGAGGGCCTGCTCGGCGTGCCCGCCACCGAGGGCAACCACATCGACGTCCTGCGCAACGGTGACGAGATCTTCCCGGCCGTCTTCGACGCCATCCGATCGGCCCGCCGCACCGTCGACTTCCTGACCTTCGTGTACTGGGAGGGGTCGATCGGCGAGGAGGTGGCCGAGGCGCTGATCGAGCGGGCCAAGGCCGGCGTGCGGGTACGGGTCCTGCTCGACGCCGTGGGGTCGCACACCATGGACTCCCGCCTCGTCGAGGAGATGGACCGCGCCGGCTGCCTGGTCGAGCGGTTCCGGCCCGTCACCAAGGTCAAGTTCTGGGAGAACAACCACCGCACTCACCGCAAAGTGCTGATCTGCGACGAGGAGGTGGCGTTCACCGGAGGCGTCGGCATCGCCGACGAGTGGCGAGGCCAGGCCCGGAACGCCGCCGAATGGCGCGACACGCATTTCCGGGTCCGCGGGCCGGCTGTCGACGGTCTCCGGGCCGCCTTCCTCCAGAACTGGGCGGAGTCACGGCGAGCCCTCTTCGACGAGGGCGTCGACCAGTTTCCCGAGCAGCCTCAGGACGGGCCGTCGTTGGTGCAGGTCATCCGGGGCGAGTCGGTCGCCCACTGGAGCGACATCACCACGCTCATGCGCTCGCTCCTGTGCCTGGCCCAGCGCCGGGTACGGATCACCACCGCCTACTTCGTGCCCGACGAGGGCACCAGCGAGCTGCTGTGCGGCGCAGCCGGGCGAGGCGTGGATGTGCAGGTGCTTCTCCCCGGGCCGCACATCGACAAGCGGTTCGTGCAGGTCGCCGCCGAGTCGCAGTACGCCGACCTGCTCGAGGCGGGGGTCAAGCTCTGGACCTACCAGCCGACGATGCTCCACGCCAAGGTCATGACCGTCGACGGGCTGATCGCCAACGTGGGGTCGGCCAACTTCGACTCCCGGTCGCTCGTGCTCGACGACGAGGTCAACCTGGTCGTGTTCGACCCCCAGGTCGTGGCCGAGCTCGACCGTCACTTCGACGAGGACCTGGACCGGTCGAAGCCGGTCGAACCGGGGAAGTGGGACGACCGCACGATCGTCCAGCGGGCCCGCGAGACGGTGGCCGGCCTCGTCGACGAGCACCTCTGACCCGGCGAGCGTCGCATTTTCGTTCCGGGGGTAGACCGCTCGCAGACGCATCCGACGAGCCCCGGGAGTGATGACGAATGGCAGGAGCGAGGGTCCAGACCCTGAGCCGGCCAATCTCGCCCACCGCCGTGCTGCCGCGGGACGGCACGCTCGAGCCGCAGCGGGTCCCGTTCACCGTGATCGACCAGGCCGTGCACCTGCTGGACACGCCCTCCGAGCCGTGGGGAATCCAGCTCGAGCTGACCCTGTCCGGGTCCCTCGACGAGGCCAAGCTGCGGTCGGCGGTTCGCACCGCCATGGCCCGCCACCCGATGACGCGGGCCCGGCGCCTTCCCGCTCGCCGTACCGACACGACTTGGTCCTGGGAGATCGTTCCCGACGCCGACCTCGACCCGGTCCGCGTCGTCGACTGCCCCGACGACGACGCGCTGGCTCGTGCCCGTGAGGACCTCTTCGGGCGCCAGATCCCCCTGGCCGAGGCGCCGCCCCTGCGACTGTGGCTCGCCCGCCGGCCGACGTCCGACGTCCTCGTGCTCAGCGCCAACCACGCCGCCTTCGACGGCTACGGCTGCGTGCGCTTTCTTCGTTCGGTTGCCGCCGCTTACACCGGCAGCCCCGATCCCGATCCGGCTGTGTCTCTGGACGAGGCCCGGGACGTCGAGCGCCTGCTGGCGGCTCCCGACCGGGAGACCCGAGGGCGACGGCTGCGCATCCTCGCCGGCAAGGTCGCCGACCTCGCCGTCCGGCCGACCCGCCTGGCGGCCGACGGCGGCTCCGACCGCCCCGGCTACGGCTTCCAGCACCTGGCCCTGTCAGAGGACGAGAGCAAGGCGGTCGCCGGCGCCAGCGCCACCGTGAACGACGTCCTCCTCGCCACCCCGGTCCTGAACATCGCGGGATGGAACGCGGAGCATGGCGCCCGTGCCGGGCGAATCGGCATCCTCGTGCCCGTCAACCTCCGCCCCAAGGAGTGGGGGCAGGACGTCGTCAGCAACCTCGTGCTCGACAGCCGGGTGCTGGCGACCGCCGCACAGCGTCGCGACGTGGCCACGCTGCTGGCGGCCGTGTCCGAGCAGTCGGAGCGCATCAAGAAGGGTGGGGGCGCGGCCCTCATCGAGGCGATCGGCGCGTGGCGCAACCTTCCTCTATGGACTAAGCAGCCACTTTCCCCGCTTGTGTGGCTCACCGGGAACCGCCTTGTGTGCACCGCCCTGGTTTCGAACCTGGGCCCCCTCGAGCACCCTCCCCATTTCGGAGACGGCGGCTGGACCACCGAGGCATGGTTCTCGGCTCCCGGCCGGCTCCCCTGCGGTCTCACGGTTGGCGCCGCCACCGTCGCAGACCGGTTGCAACTGACATTCCGTTACCGCCACCCGCTCTTCAGCCCGGAGGCAGCGGCCCGGTTCGCCCGGAGGTTCCGCGCCGAGCTGGAGCGGGTCGTGGCGGCCTGAGGCGAAGGAGAAGACGTGGAGCGCGAGCAGATCCGGAGCGGCGTCAAGGACGCGTTGCAGTTCCTGCGGCGACTCGAACCCGGGGACGACACCCAGCCCCTCCCTCCCCGCCTCCCCGACGCCCGCATCGTCAACGTGGAGAAGCGGGGCGAGATGTTCGTCCGGGACGTGCCCGGTAAGGAGGGCGCTCCCACCGTCGTCCTGCTTCACGGCTGGACGCTGAGCGCCGATCTCAACTGGTTCTCGGGAGGCTACGAGGTGGCCGCCCGTCACGGGCGGGTCCTGGCCGTCGACCTCCGCGGTCATGGTCGTGGCCTCCGGAGCGATCAGCCCTTCTCCCTGGAAGCGGCGGCCGACGACGTGGCGGCCCTCATCCGCCAGCTCGATGCCGGTCCCGCCGTCCTCGTGGGTTACTCGATGGGTGGCTCGATCGGGATGCTCGCGGCCGAGCGCCACCCCGACCTCGTGGCCGGACTCGTCCTCGCCTCGTGTGCCCTCCAGTGGCGGTCGAGCCTCTACGAGCGCCTGGTGTGGCTCGGCATGGGACTCACCGAGTACGTACTGCGCTTCGGGGCACCATCGGGCATCACCGACCGCTACCTCCGCCACGCCGTCGAGCAGTCGCCGGACCTCGATGGCTACGAGGGGTGGGTCAAGGCCGAGGCGCGGAGGGGCGATGCATCCGACATCGGCCATGCTGCCAAAGCCCTGGCCAAGTTCGACGCCACCGAGCTTGTGTCGCGTATCTCGTGCCCGGCGGCGGTGGTCGTGACGGTGAGGGACAACCTGATCCGCTGGCGCCGCCAACGCGACCTGGCCGAGGCCCTCGACGCCCACGTGGTCGAGGTCGACGGGCACCACAATGCCTGGCTGGTCATGCCCGACGAGTGGGCGTCGGCCATCGACGCGGCGATCCAGGCGGTGACGGCGTCGTCCCCGGGCGCCCACGGTGACCCGGCCCTGCGGGGAGACGACCGGCCCCTCGCCGAGGCCCGCGCCGCCCATGGCTGAGGCCGTCGAGGAGGAGAAGGAGGACCGTAAGTCCGCCAGCGGGCAGGGCGGGACGCGTGAGGGCGGCAAGTCCCAGGGCAAGGAGGCGGGACAGGACCCGACCCGGGAGGACCGCGAGGCGCTGCCGGAACCGGAGGAGCACCCCGAAGAGGTGCCGGCGCCCGTGGCCTTGCTAGGCCAGCTGCAGGACTTCATCTACTACGGGATCGCGGTCATCCTGCTGATCCTGGGGGCAGCCGCGCTCGGAAGAACCGCGACCGACTTCTTCTCGACCGACGCCAGCTTCACTGCGCGCATAACACACGTGGTCAACGGTGTGCTGTTCGTGGTGATCGTGCTCGAGTTGCTGCGCACGGTGCTGGCGCACTTCCAGGAGTCCACGTTCCAGCTCAAGCCGTTCCTGATCATTGGCATCATTTCGGTGGTCCGCCACATCCTCACCGTCGGCGCCGAGCTGTCGATCGAGGAGGAGGGGAGCAGTGAGCTCT
>DASUXN010000251.1:0-2316 GCA_036377875.1 Acidimicrobiales bacterium | reverse complement strand
CCTGCAGGACACGCTCGAGCGCCTCGGTCAGCCCACCCGGGTGCAGACCGCCATACACATGGCCCAGGTCGCCGAGCCGTACATCCGGCGCAAGGCCATCCGCCACCTGGAGAAGGGGCGGGTGGTCATCTTCGCAGGTGGTACCGGCAACCCGTTCTTCACCACCGACACGGCCGCCGCGCTGCGGGCAGTCGAGATCGAGGCCGACGGCATGCTGCGGGGCACGCACTCGGGTGTCGACGGCCTCTACACCGCCGACCCCCGGACCGACCCCGAGGCGACCAAGCTCGACGAGGTCAGCTACCTCGAGGTGCTCACCCGCGGCCTCAAGGCCATGGACTCGACCGCCATCACCCTCTGCATGGACAACAAGCTCCCGATCGTCGTCTTCGATCTGCTGGGCAAGGGCAACATCCGGTCCATCGTGGGTGGCAAGGCAATCGGTACGCTGATCCACTAGGACGGCGGGGGGCACGCGGGCCGAGTGGCCCCGACCCTGCCAGCCCTGTCGCCCTCGACCCAGGAGCACCCGTGTCCGACGACATGATCGCGATGGTCCTCGACGACGCCCGCGAGAAGATGGCCAAGGCGGTCGACCACGCACGTGCCGAGTTCACGAGCATTCGCACCGGCCGGGCCGCGCCGGCGCTCGTCGAGAAGCTGCCGGTCGACTACTACGGCACCGAGGTGCCTCTGCAGCAGATCGCGGGCTTCACCGTCCCCGAGGCCCGGATGCTGGTCATCAGCCCCTACGACAAGGGGGCGATGCCGGCCATCGAGAAGGCCTTGCAGGGCAGCCGGCTCGGCCTGTCGCCCAACAACGACGGCCAGGTCATCCGCCTCAACTTCCCGCCGCTGACCGAGGAGCGCCGCAAGGAGCTCGTGCGTGTCGTGCGCGGCATGGCCGAGGAGGGGCGCGTCAGCATCCGGCACGCCCGTCGTGGTGCCCGCCACGACTTCGAGGGCCTGGAGAAGGACGGCGACATCTCGGCCGACGACCTGTCCCGGGCGGAGAAGGACCTCGACAAGGTCACCCAGCAGTACGAGACGGCGGTGGGCGAGGCGCTCGACCACAAGGAGCAGGAGCTCCTCGAGGTCTGACGGCCGTTTCCGGCGTGTTGCGGGGCACATGTGACCGCGGCATGCGGCCTTTGCCACCACCTCCGGTGACTGACGGTGCAGGATTGGGGGCGACACCCGCGTGTGCGGCCAGGTGATCGACGGTCGCAAGCAGCGCCAGGTGGGCCACATGAGAGGAAGACGACGTGACCGATTGGGATGACCGCCGCGAGAAGCGTCACCGCGATCCCTCCGAGGGTGTGCGGTTGCTGGGAGCCGACGAGGCTGCCGAGGCGATGGAGCGCGAGGACATCCGTCATCGGCTCGGCGAGGACGAGCCCCGGTTCGGCGATCGGCCGGCCAGCCCGCCCGCCGAGGGCCCCCGGCCCGCGCTCCGCTTTCCGCTCGGGTCCTACGACGACCCCAACACGATCGAGCGGCCACCCGTGGTTCCCGTCGAACGGCGGGCCGCCGCGCCCGAGCTCTCCCACTGGGCGGGTTCGGCCGCCGAGGAGGTACCGCACATGAACCGTCGCGATCCCCGGCAGGGCGACGACTCCTGGGGGTTCGATTCCGACCCCCGCTGGCGGGAGGATGCGCCCCCGCCCGGGTCCACCCGCGCCCAGCCTCCTGTCGCCGATCCCGGCCGCGGCGCGCCGGATGCCGGGGGCTGGCCCGACCCTGTGTCGTCGGGCCGCACGGCACCGCCGGGTCCTCCCGGCGCTCCTGGCCCGGGTGGTGCGCCGCAGGGCGCGCCCGTGAGCTTCGACGAGGGCATCGACCCGGCGCCGGGCCGATCGGTCTTCGACGCGCCGCCGGCGGCGCCGGGACGCGGTGAGCCCGGCTACAGCGACGCCGGCTACGCGGACGACGACTACGGCGACGAGTACGAGGCCGGCTACGACGACGCGTACGACGACGTCTACGGCGACGAGGTCTACGACGAGCCCACCGCCGCCGAGGCAGCGCCTCGTGGTGCACGGGTGGCCGCACGGGGCCGGCGGTCCCCTGGCCGGTCGACCCGCCGCCCGCCGGACCGCGACCTTCGCTCCGCGGCGCTCGTGGGCGTCGGCGTGCTGGTGGTGGCGCTCGGCCTGTTCAAGGTGCTCGGGCCGCTCGGCGGCATGCTGGTCGCCGTCCCGATCCTGGCCTACGCCGCCTACGAGTTCTTCGTCGCCGTCAACACGGCGGGTTTCGAAGCCCCGATGCCGGTGGGGGTGGCGGCAACGGCCGGTCTGGCCATCGCCGCCTACAACT
>DASUXN010000250.1:0-4740 GCA_036377875.1 Acidimicrobiales bacterium | reverse complement strand
GGTACGCCGACGGGATGTACCCCCCCATGGAGATGGAGGGGCAGACCTACTACCCGAAGCCCATGAACTGCCCCATGCACATCCTCATCTACAAGTCGCGGGCCCGTTCCTACCGGGAGCTGCCGCTGCGGCTGTTCGAGTTCGGGACCGTCTACCGCTTCGAGCGGTCGGGCGTTCTGCACGGGCTCACCCGGGTGCGGGGCATCACCCAGGACGACTCGCACATCTTCTGCACGCCCGACCAGCTGCCGGGCGAGCTCACCTCACTGCTGGCCTTCATCCTCAAGCTGCTGCGCACGTTCGGGCTCACCGAGTTCGAGGCCGAGCTGGCCACCCGTCCCGAGCACAAGGCCGTCGGCGACCCGGCCGACTGGGAGGTGGCGACCGAGGCCCTGCGGGTCGCCCTCGAGGCGGCCGACATCCCGTACCGGGTGGCCGAGGGGGAGGGCGCCTTCTACGCGCCCAAGATCGACGTCCACATCCGCGACGCCATCGGCCGGCGCTGGCAGCTGTCCACCCTCCAGGTCGACCTCCAGTTCCCCCAGCGCTTCGACCTCGAGTTCAACGGGGCCGACAACACCCGCCACCGGCCCTACATGATCCACCGCGCCCTGTTCGGGTCGGTCGAGCGCTTCCTCGCCATCCTGCTGGAGCACTACGCCGGCGCCCTGCCCACCTGGCTGTCGCCCGTGCAGTCCCGGGTGCTGCCCGTGCGCGACGACCACGAGGCCTACGCCAACGAGGTGGTCGAGCGGCTGCGGGGGGCCGGGCTCCGGGTCGACGTGGAGGTGGCCGACGAGCCCCTGGGCGGCCGCATCCGCCGGGCCAAGCTCGAGAAGCTGCCCTACGTGCTGGTGGTCGGCGATGCCGACGTGGAGAAAGGCACGGTCGGGGTCAACCCCCGAGGCGGCGACGTCGAGCGGGGCGTACCGGTGGACGACTTCATCGCCCGGGTGCGGGGCGAGCTCAAGTGACCTCATGACCGGCCTCGAACGGCTGTGGGCGGGCTGGCGCAGCCCCTACCTGTCCGAGGTGCCTGCCGAGGGTGACGACGAGGCCTGCGTGTTCTGCCGCATCCTCGCCTCCGACGACGAGGCCGCGGCCCAGGTCGTGTGGCGCGACGAGTTCTGCGCGGTCGTGCTCAACGCCTACCCGTACACCAGCGGCCACCTGCTGGTCATGCCCGTGCGCCACGTAGCCGACATCGACGACCTCGACATCGAGCACGAGGCGCCGTCGCTGTGGGGCGCCCTCGGCTGCTCCGTCCGCGCCATCCGCTCGGCCTACAACCCCGACGGGCTGAACCTGGGCGCCAACCTCGGCCGCTCCGCCGGGGCGGGCGTGCCCGGCCACTTCCACCTCCACGTCGTCCCCCGCTGGAACGGCGACACCAACTTCATGACCACCGTCGCCGAGACGCGGGTCCTGCCCGAAGCCCTCCCCCAGACCCTCGACAAGGTGCGCTCCGCCTGGCCGCAGCCGTAGCCTGGCGCCATGGAAGAACAGGTCGCCGAGTGGGCCCGCCAGGAGCTGGGACTCGACGCCGCAACGCCCGTGGCCGTGCAGGAGAAGCCGAGCAACGACCCACGCTGCTCGCCCGTCGTGACCGAGCTGCTCATCGAGTCGCCCGGTGAGCCGCCCTTCGCCTTCCACATCGAGCGCCCACTGGCCGAGGTCACGCAGATGGACGTGCTGGCTGCCATCGCCTTCGGCGGCGGTCACTAGCGGATGACCGACGAGCTTCCCGAAGATCTCGACGTAAGCGCCTACCGGGGCGAGTACACGTTCCCGGACATCAGGCGCCGGCGCATCGCCGGCTGGCTGTACCTGGCCACCGCCGGGTTGTGCCTGGCCGCCTGGTTCGCCCGCGGCGACGACCCGGTCATGGTCAACGGCGGCCTGCTGCTCGTCGGTGTGGCGTTGGTCGTCATCGGCGCCTACCACCTGGCCACGGGTTGGCCGCTGGCCGTCAAGGAGGGCGACGCCCTTGTCGCCGCCGCCGGCCGGATCGGATTCCCGGTGGGCCACGCCTCGGCCCAGCTCGGGTGGCGGGGCCTGCTCAGCCGCCCCACCTGGCGCATCCTGCTGTACTCGCACGAGGACCCCCCGGCCCGGCGAGGCCTCGTGCTGGTCGACGCGGTGGACGGCAAGGTGCTTTCCCACTTCGACGAAGTGAATCCCGAGGACTGGTCCTAACCCTCTCAGAGGCGCTCTCGGTCCGGTCGACGTTCACCCGGTCCGCGCTACAGCGGTTCGTCGATCTGGCGGCCCAAAACCTGGGTGAGCACGTTCTTGACGTCGCGCAGGTGGTGGGCGCCCTCGTGGACGGCGTTGCGAGCGACGTCGATCGCCTCCCGCTCGCCGTAGTCGTACGTCCCGACCCGGGTCCACTCGCCCGCGCCGGTGTACTCGATGGCCATGGACAGGTCGGCGCACGCCGACTCGAGCTCACTCAGGGCGGTCAGCAGCGTCCAGTCGTTGTAGTCCTGCTCCTCGGCCTGCTCGTCGGGGTCCCAGGCGTAGAGGTGGGGGTTGTCCTCGTTGACGATCTGGCGGATGGTCGGCGCCATCAGGTCGAGGGTCTGGGCGACGTGGCACGTGTACTCGAGGGCCGACCACACTCCCTCGGCGGGACGGGTGCGGATGGCGGTCTCGAGGTCCTCGTCCGGCTCGAAGATGCGAGTGAGGAGATTGCGGTAGCGGCGGGGGAAGGTCCGCACCGCGCCGGCTGCGTCCCGCGGCGAGATCGTGTCGTAGTCGAGGCCGCACTCCGGGCAAACCCAGTGGATCGTCACTTCGCCGCCCCTTCCCGAACCGCTCGCAGGACCCGGCCGATGTCGAGCAGGTGGTGGTTGCCCTCGTGAACGGCCCGCCGGGCGGTGAAGGCGGCGGTGCGGGGATGGCCGTGGCGCACGTGGACCCGCTCCCACGCATCCTGCGGCAGTTCCTCGAACGTCACCGCCAGCCGCTCGGCGTTGGCCCCCAGCTCGTCCGCCACCGCCACGGGGTCGGCCTCGTTGTAGCGGCCGAGCTGGGCCGCCTCGTCCCGCCCCGGAGCCTCCACCACGAACCCGTCCACTTCCACGGAGGCCCGCACCCACTCGTCGTACCAGCCGAACACGTCACGTACGTGGGCCGCGTACTCCAGCGCCGACCACGTCATCGGCCCGGACTCGAGCCGGGCCCGGAGCAGCGCGTCCCCGTCCTCTCCGGGCAGGAAGCGGGTCAGCGGAGCCCGGTAGCGCTTCCCGAACCGGCGCAGGGCGGCGGGCACGTCCTCCAGTTCGACCCCGGCGTCGGAGAAGCCGCACTCCGAGCAGTCATTGGTTTCGTTCATTCCGACTGCTTGGCGGCCTTGTCGACGAGGTGGCTGGGCAGGAGGTCGTAGTGGCTGTGGCTCACCTTGAACCGGCCCCGGCCACCGGTGAGCGACCGGAGGTCGATCGAGTAGCGCAGCACCTCCGACGTGGGCACGAGTGCCGAGATCATCTGCTCCCCGTTGCCGACCGCCTCCGTGCCCTGCACCCGCCCGCGCCGGGAGTTGAGGTCGCCCATGACGTCGCCCTGGAACTGCGACGGCACCGTCACCTCCAGCAGCGAGATGGGCTCGAGCATCACCGGGTTGGCCTTGGCCATGGCCTCCCGCAGAGCCAGCGACCCGGCCATCTTGAAGCTCATCTCCGACGAGTCGACGGGGTGGAACTTGCCGTCGAACAGAGTCACCCGGACGTCGACGACCGGGTAGCCGAATACGCCGCCCGTGGACATCGTCTCGGCCACCCCCTTCTCCACGGCGGGGATGAACTGGCGGGGGATGGCGCCGCCCACGATCTTGTCCACGAACTCGAACCCGCCGCCCCGCTCCTGGGGCTCGACCTTGATGAACGCCACCCCGAACTGCCCGTGGCCGCCAGTCTGCTTCTTGTGCTTGCCCTCGGCCTCGGCCGTGCCCGTGACCGTCTCCCGGTAGGGAACGCGCACGTCCTCGGTCTCGACCTCCACGCCGAACTTGCGGGCCAGCTTCTCGGTTACGAGGGAGAGATGCGTCTCGCCCATGCCCGAGAGCAGCGTCTGGTGGGTCTCGTCGTCGCGCCGCACCTGGAGGGCCATGTCCTCCTCCTGGAGGCGGTACAGGGCGGTCATCAGCTTGTCCTCGTCGCCCTTCGACTTGGGCTTGATGGCGACCGACAGGACGGGGACGGGCGGTTCTATGGGCGGGACGACGACCGGCGTGCCCTTGGGCGCGAGCGTGTCGCCGGTGGCGGTATCGGACAGCTTGGCCACCGCCCCGAGGTCGCCCGCGGGCACCTCGGGGACGGGGTCCTGCTCCTTCCCCCGCATGGTGAACAGGGCGTGCAGGCGCTCGTCGGCGTGGGTGCGGGGGTTGGTCAGGTGGACGTCGGGGCGGATCGTGCCCGACAGGACCTTGAAGAACGACACCTTGCCGACGTAGGGGTCGGCCAGCGTGCGGTAGACGAGGGCGAGCGGCTGTCCTTGGGGGTCGGGCTTCACGTCGGTGGTGGTGCCACCGGCCTGCACCGTCACCGGCGGGCGGTCGAGGGGAGACGGCCCGAGCTGGGTGATGAGCGTGGCCAGCCGGTCGATGCCGATGAGCTTGGCCGCCGAGCCGGTGGCAACCGGGAAGACCGAGCCCTCGGCCACGCCCTTGGCCAGGGTGTGCTCGAGCTCCTTGACCGAGATCTCCTCGCCCTCCAGGTAGCGCTCCGTCAGAGCGTCGTC
>DASUXN010000249.1:0-2923 GCA_036377875.1 Acidimicrobiales bacterium | reverse complement strand
CGGGCGACGGTCGGGGGGTTGGTGGGCGGGCGCACGGCGACCAGCGACTCGAGGGCGGCGATGTCGTTGGCGTCCTGGCCCAGGTTGGCGAGGGTGCGGCGCTCGTCGGGGGTGAAGCCCTTCGAGCGCACCCGGCCCGCGAACCCGGCGCCGTCGGCCAGCTGCTTGTCGAGCGAGGCGGTCCTGGCCGCCACCGCGCCGCGGAGGTCGGCCACCGCGGTGGTGGAGGACAGCTGGGTGCCGAGGGTGGCGGCGAGATCACGAGCGGCGCGGGCGTGGACGAGGGCCCAGTCGCCGTTCCCCGCGGCCTGGGCGCCCTGGTAGCGCTCGACCGAGTGCAGCAGGGCCTCGGACAGGGCCGCCTCGTCGCCGAGGGGGGCGAGCAGGCCGGCGAGGGCGTCGGGCAGAGCGCCGGCGGAAGCGGGCAGGGAGTGGTCGACCGCCTCGAGCGGGGTGACCTGATCGAACTCGGGGTCGGGCGGGTCCCGCCAGATGGCGCCGTAGTTGGCGGCCACGTTGGCGACCAGTTTGAGGGCCCGGTCCTCGATGGTGTCGCCGATCTGGCCCATCGGGGCGTCCCGGTCGTAGATGACGGCCAGGACCTCCAGCAGGCACGACGGGTCGGGGGCGACGAAGCACTGGAGGATGGCGGCCACGTCCTCGATCTTGAAGATGGCCTGGAGGATCAGGTGGGTCTGGAGCCAGTTGGCGTACTGCTGGCGGGCCTTGTCTTTCAGCTGGGCGATGGCGGCGTCGGCCGGAGGCAGGTTCTCCGGCATCTCGACGGTGATCGCCTCGAAGAAGATGCTGTCGTTGCGGGGAGTGAAGAACCCGTCCTGGCAGGTGTCGTAGACCACGTCGTAGACGCCGGCGCCGAGCACGCCGCCGGGGGCGGTGATGCCGATCAGCTCGTCGATGAAGATGTGTGAAGAAGCGGCCACGATGGTGTTGGGGCCTTCACCGCTGGCGTCCGTCAGGCGACCGCCCGACCCGCCGGTGGGGATTATGTAGACGTCGGTGGCGGCCCAGGCGAAGTCGGGGATGCCCCCGCCGGCGCAGCCGTCGTCGTATTCCAGTGATCCGTCGATGTAGATGACCGCGTTCGCCCCGAACGTCTTCTTGGACGTGCCGTCGGCGAAGCGCATCGAGTTGGGGGAGGCCGACGCCGGCGACGCCGCGCCCAGGGCGAGCCCGCTGGCGGCGATCAGGACGGCGATCACGGTCGAAACGGCGCGCTTGAACAGACCGGTGGACATGGCCCCCTCCTCGGGTCGTGTGTGGTCACAAGATGGAGGAGGGGGCTTGGCGGCGGCTTGCAGTCCGCTTGGACCGCGGCTTCAAGCGCCTTGACGGGCGCCCAGAACTTGTGACCAACGACCCTGGCGCGGCGCGGTAGTTCTTCTACTCTCGAACAGAACGGAGGCGAGCTATGACCGACACGGCTCGGGCGGTGGGCGCATCACACCGGGAGGAAGGCGGTCGGGACAACGGGTTCGTCGAGTTCACCTTCGACGAGGCCGGCCTCTATCCGATCGTCACCCACAAGTTCGCCAACGTGGGCAAGGGTGCGCTGGGGCTGTTCCAGGCGGGCGACGTCCAGGGAAGGGGACGGCATTGACGGGCATGGAGATCCTCGGGCGGAACGAATGCCTCCGCCTGCTGGCGAGCCGGAAGGTCGGCCGCCTCGGGTTCGTGACCGACGACCAGCCGCTCGTGCTGCCCGTGAACTACGCCCTCGTCCGCGACATCGTCGTCTTCCGGACCGGCGGGGGCGCCAAGCTCGACGCCGCCATCGGCCACAAGGTCGCCTTCGAGATCGACTCGGGTACCGACGGCGAGGCGACGGAGGTGTGGAGCGTCCTCGTCCAGGGGATCGCCGAGGACATCACCGACGCCACCGACGCACTCAACGTGGAGCTCAGGGCAGGCGCGATCTGGCCCTGGGTCTCCGATGTCAGGGACCACTATGTCCGGATCATCCCCCAAGTCGTCTCCGGACGTTGGCTCGGCGGCTGATCGCCGAGGGGGGCTCAGGCGGCCTGGGCGAAGCCCGACGTACTGGGAGCGGTGGTGTTGCCGCCCGGTGTGTCGCCGGCGCGCAACGTCGGGTGGCCGTCGGCGTTCCAGACGAAGGGGACGGTGAGGATCTCGCGGTCGGCCCAGCCCGGGTCGCCGCTGATCTTGCGGTGATAGACGAGGTACGAGCCGGCCGGCGTGTCGACTACGCAGCCGTGGCCGCCGCCGGTGAAGAACGGTTCGGGCAGCTTCACCCACGAGGCCGGGTCGAGCGGGTCGCCGCCTGTCAGCTCCAGCAGGCCCATCTTGTAGCACTGGGTCCAGCTGGCGTCGGCCGAGTACAGGACGAACAGGCGGCCCGTCCCCGGGTGGCGGATGACCTCCGGCCCTTCGTTGACGGCCGCCGAGCTCATCTCCCACGCGTGCTCGGGCCGGGAGATGCACGTCCGCTCCCCGCTGATCGTCCAGGGGTTGGCCATGGCGGCGATGTAGAGGTTCTGGGGGAAGCCGTCCATGGCGTTCTCCCAACCCGACCACACCCCATACAGGCGACCGTCGAGCGAGAAGACGGTGAGGTCGATGGCCCACACGTCGTGGCTGTGGTCGCTGACGGGGCCGAGCTCGACATACGGGCCCAGGGGGTCGTCGGCCACCAAGGCGTAGGTGCGGTGGCTGCCGGGGGTGCCGTCGCCGGCCGAGAAGTACACGTACCAGCGGCCGTCGATGTGGTGCAGCTCGGGCGCCCACACCTGGCGAAGGTGGCGGCTCGACTTCCGTGGCGTCCAGATCACCGACTCGTGGTTGCGGTCCATGCGGCCCAGCTCGGTGAACTTCTTGACCACGATGCGGCGGTTTCCCCCGGCCGACTGGACGAGGAGGTAGGCGCCGTCGTGGGCCAGGACCCACG
>DASUXN010000248.1:0-2109 GCA_036377875.1 Acidimicrobiales bacterium | reverse complement strand
CGTCCCTCGGGGTGGACCTGGCCACGGGGGCGGGCAAGATGATCCCCGTCGACAGCCAGGGCCGCATCCCCAGCGAAGGGGGCGTGCTCGGGTTCCTGCCCGGGCCGGACGCGGAGACCCACGTCCTCGAGGGGAGGGACGGCGCCGGCACCCCGGTGACGTTCCGGGTGACCTGCTCCCTGGGCGACGGCAAGCGCCCGATCTGCCGCTTCTGACGTACCATCCGCCGACGGCGGGCGGGCAGTGGCGGCAGTGTGCGGGAGGCGGCAATGCGGAGAAGTTGGGCAACGTTTGGGATGGGCTTGCTCGCCCTGGCGGGGGCGGTGCCCGCGGGAGCGGAGCCGTTGGCCACGGAGGCGGTCCAGGTGACCGCCGACCCGTCGCCCGTCCGGGCCCATACCTCGCCCCAGCTGGCCCGCAACCCCAAGACGGGCGAGCTGGTCATCGTCGAGGGCGACATCCGGGGGACCCGGCGCTGCAGCGTGCACCTGTCCTCCGACGACGGCCGCACATGGGGGCCGGGAGGCGACCCACTGCGTGAGCCGTTCACCGACTGCTCGTTCCACGCCGACTGGGGGCCCTACGCGACGATGGCCTTCGACGCCGAGGGCGTCCTCTACATGGCCATCGAGGCCAGCGATCCCAGGTTCTTCGACCAAACCCGCAACGACGCCCCCCGCAACATCTTCCTGGCCCGCTCGCCCGACAGCGGCCGCACGTGGGAGACGTCGATGGTCTTCCGGGCGCCCGAGGGCGACGGCAACAAGGGCACCAACAAGGGGGCGACGGTCGCCGTCGACCAGAAGGACCCCCGCTACGTCTACGTGGGGTGGCGCCAGGGCCTCCAGAACGGGCCCGAGAAGCTCAAGACCCAGATCGCCACTTCGTCGGACGGCGGCCGCACCTGGGCCCCGCCCGTCGAGGTGTCGGACTCGCGGGGCGGCGACTTCCCGTGGATGACGGTGACGTCGGACGGAGTGCTGCACGCCACCACGTGGACCCGCGTCTTCCCGGCCACGCCCCAGGGCCAGCTCAACCCGGTGCGCGACCTGTTCCACGTCAGCTCCAGGGACCACGGCAAGACGTTCGAGCGCCACCTTCTCGACCCCGGCAACCAGCAGCACGAGCATCCGCCCATGGTGGCGTCCGACCCCGAGACCAACGCCCTGTACGCGGTATGGGCCGGCCAGCCCGACGCCGAGAACGCGGTCCCGGGCTACAGCGCCGACCTGGAGATCTTCTTCCGGTCCTCGACGGACGGCGGCCGCACGTGGTCCGAGCGCAGGACGCTGAACGACGACGGCCGGGGCAAGGCCAACCAGATCGACCCGTCCGTCTCGGTGGCGCCCAACGGCCGCGTCGACGTGGCCTGGTACGACGGTCGGCTCAGCCCGTTGCCCTACGAGGGCCGCACTGAGCGGGGCTTCAACGACGTCTACTACACCTACTCCACCGACGGCGGCCGGACGTGGGCGCGAAACGTGCGGGTGTCGGACCGGTCGGCGGACCGGTCGATCGGCGTGTGGGCCAACAACGTCGACCAGCGCATGAACGTGGGCATCGCCTCCACCGACGAGGCGGCCTACGTGGCCTGGCAGGACACCCGCAACGCCAACCGGGAGTTCCAGCCCGAGGACGTCTACATGGCCCGCGTCGACATCGACGGCATCGTCGACGTGGCCGCCGCCGAATCCGGCACGCCCGCCTGGCTGGCCCTGGCCGCCGGCATGACGCTCGGCATGGGGCTGGCGATGGTGCTGGTCTGGGCCCGCAACCGATCCGCGTCGGGAGCCCCATCGCCGGCGCGCCAGCCCGCCGGCGTGGGGACTTGACCGGGTTCGGAATATAGCTGAGTCCACCGTTGTCAACTTAGCTGCGTACGAGAAGAGACTAAGTGACAGGAGGTGGGTGCAAAGATGCTGATGCGGTTCGATCCGTTCCGTGAGCTCGACCGCCTCACCCCGGGATGGGGCAACCGGACGGCGGTCATGCCGATCGACGCCTACCGGCAGGGCGACCGGTTCGTCGTCCACTTCGACTTGCCCGGCGTGGACGCGTCCTCGATCGACCTCACCGTGGAGAAGAACCTGCTCACCGTCAGCGCCGAGC
>DASUXN010000247.1:0-3199 GCA_036377875.1 Acidimicrobiales bacterium | reverse complement strand
AAGTCGCCCCGCTGGGCCATCGCCTACAAGTTCCCGCCCGAGGAGGCGACCACCTTCCTCGAGGACATCGAAGTGTCCATCGGCCCCAGCGGCAAGGCCACGCCCTTCGCCCGGCTGTCGCCGGTGAAGGTGAGCGGGTCGACGGTGCGCCTGGCCAGCCTGCACAACGAGGACCAGGTCAAGCTGAAGGACGTCCGTCCCGGTGACACCGTCTTCGTCCGCAAGGCGGGCGACGTCATACCTGAAGTGGTGGGACCGGTGCTGCCCAAACGTCCGCCCGACCTGCCCGAGTGGGAGTTCCCCGATAGGTGCCCTGTGTGCGGGGGCCCGCTCGTGCGTACGCCGGGGGAGGCCGCCACCTACTGCACCAATGCCGAGTGCCCGGCCCAGCGGGCCCGGCGCATCGAGCACTTCGCCTCCCGGGGCGGGATGGACATCGAGAACCTGGGCGAGAAGCGGGTGGTGCAGCTGATCGACGCCGGCCTGCTGCGCGACGCGGGCGACGTGTACTCGCTCACCTACGACCGGCTCATCGGGCTGGAAGGCTTCGCCGACCTGTCGGTGCGCAACCTGCTGACCGCCATCGAACGGTCGAAGGACCGGCCGCTGCCCAACCTGCTGTTCGCCCTGCAGATCCCCATGCTCGGCTACACCGGGGCGGAGCGGCTGTCGGCCGCCATGGGCGACCTCGACGCGGTCATCGCCGCGCCCGAGGAGACGATGGCCGCGGTGGACGGGATCGGCCCCAAGATCGCCCACAGCGTGCGGGCCTTCTTCGACCTGGACCGCAACCTCGCAGTCGTCGAGAAGCTGCGGGCCGCCGGGGTGAACTTCAGGGGCGGGCGGACAGGGCCGGAGGTGCCGCAGACGCTGGCCGGCAAGGTCGTGGTGGTGACCGGCACGCTGACCCAGATGTCGCGCGACGCCGCCGTCGACGCCATCAAGGCGCGGGGCGGGGCCTCGCCGGGGAGCGTGTCCAAGAAGACCAACTGGGTGGTGGCGGGGCTCGAACCGGGGGCGGCCAAGATGACCAAGGCCGAGGAGCTGGGCGTGCCGGTCATCGACGAGGACGGGCTGGTGCGGCTGCTGGAGACGGGCGAGCCGTGAGGGAGGTCCCGGCCCTGCTCGAGCTCGTGTCGGTCAACGTGGGCGAGCCCGCCTTCCTGGCCATGCATCGCGGTCGGCCGGTCACCAGCGGCATCGTCAAGCGGCCGGTGGAGGCGGAGAGCCTGATGCTCGGCCTGATCAACCTCGAAGGTGATGGGCAGGCCGACCGGGAGGTCCATGGGGGCAGCGACAAGGCGGTGTACGCCTACCCGTCCGAGCACATCGCCACGTGGGCGGCCGAGCTGGGCCAGCAGCTCGGCCCGGCCGCCTTCGGGGAGAACCTCACGACTGCCGGCTGGCTCGAGAGCGAAGTCTGCATCGGCGACCTGTGGGGCTGGGGGGACGCGGTGCTGGAGGTCTGCCAGCCCCGGTGGCCGTGTTACAAGCTCGGCATCCACCGCGGCACGCAGTCCATCGTCCCCCGGTTTCGCAGGTCGGGGCGGACGGGCTGGTACCTGCGGGTGCTGGAGCCGGGCCGGGTGCCGGTGTCGGGGCCGATCGTGGTGGCCGAGCGCCATGAAGCGGGCGTGACCGTCCTCGACGTGCACGAGGCCCGTCTCAACGGGACGATCGGCGAGCGGCTCGAGATGCTGCTCGACCTCGAACCGCTGTCGGACGAGTGGAAGGGCGGCCTCGAGCGGATGCGCCGAGGCTAGAGAGCTCCCCGGATCTTCTCGGCCACAGAGGCCTGTTCGGCGGCGTCGGTGTAGCGACTCCTCGGCCAGAAGAACCCGCGCAGCCCGTCCTTGAAGCGGCGGGGAACGACGTGCAGGTGTAGGTGGGGGACGCTCTGGCTCACCTTGTTGTTCATGGCCACGAACGTGCCGTGGGCGTCCATGGCCTGTTCCACCGCCCGGGCCAGGCGCTGGCCGGTCGAGAAGAAGGGGCCGAGGGCGTCGCCGGCGAGGTCGGTGAACGTCTCGACGTGGGACCGGGGGACGAGCAGGCAGTGGCCCGGGAACACGGGCCGGAAGTCGAGGAAGGCGACGGCGTGGGGCTCGTCGAGGACGATCTCAGCGAGCTCGGCGCCCGATGCGATCCTGCAGAACAGGCAGTCTCCCACTCAGTGGAGGCGGAAGCACCAGGTGTAGCTGTTGGCCGAGGCCCGGTTCTGGCCGATGGGCCAGTAGACGACCGCCGCGCAGTGCTGGCCGGGCGACAGCTCCTTGTAGTCGCTCTCCGGCTGCGGGGTGAGCGTGATCGAGTTGAGAGCAGGGACGAACACGAGGTCGTCGCCCGGTACCTCGACCCCGTCGAGGGTGAGATAGCCGGTCAGGCCGGGTGCGAGGTCGGCGGCGATGGTGACCTGGCGGAGGTCGAGGTTGCCTCCTGCGGGAGACACGTTCTCCACCGCCGCGGGTCGCGCCAGGGCGTCGGTCTGGCGGGTCGGGGCGGAGAAGGCGTACACGATGCCTCCGGCGGCGAGGGCGGCCAAGAACCCCATGATGAGGCGGCGGCGCAGCAGCGGAGTCACTGTCCGTAGTCTAGGAGTCGAGGCCGATGCCGCCGTTTGGCAGGTGCGGCACGGTACCCTCCACCCGTGGCTTCCACGCGCATCGCGGACCACATCGGTCGCGTCCTGGGTGGCCGGTACCGTCTGGCGGCAGCCATCGGCACCGGCGCGTCGGCCCATGTCTTCCTCGCCGACGACGTGCGGCTGGGCCGTCGCGTGGCGGTCAAGGTCCTGCATCCCGCCCTCGCCGACGACGCCGCCTTCCTGAAGCGGTTCCGGGCCGAGGCCCGCGCCGCCGCCGCGCTGAACCACCCCAACGTGCTGGCCGTCTACGACTGGGGCGAGGAGGCCGACGGGCCGTTCATCGTCACCGAGTTCCTGGGCGGGGGAAGCCTGAGAGCCATGCTCGACCGGGGTCACCGCCTGACGCCGTCACAGGTCCTGCTGGTCGGCCTCATGGCGGCGCGAGGCCTCGACTACGCCCACCGCCGGGGGCTCGTCCACCGGGACATCAAGCCCGCCAACCTCCTGTTCGACGACGAGGGCCGCATGCGCATCGCCGACTTCGGCCTGGCCCGGGCGCTGGCCGAGGCGGCCTGGACGGAGCCGTCGGGCGCATTGCTGGGAACGGCCCGCTAC
>DASUXN010000246.1:0-2332 GCA_036377875.1 Acidimicrobiales bacterium | reverse complement strand
CACGAGGAGCACGTCGAGCAGGTCGATGCCGGACGTCTGGCAACGGGATGCCAGCCCGGCCAGGGCCTGGGTATGGGGCTTGGGAAGGTAGCCCCCAAGCCGTTCCCTGACGATCGCCAGCACGATGCCCTGCACCCCGGCCGGTTCGGCCACGCCGAGGACGAAGTCGACGACGCGGGGCAGGGCCGTGGGCGGCGCACCCTCGACGGTGAGGGCGAGGAGCAGCCGGTGAGACCGGTCGCACAGGAGGGCGACGAGGGCGGGGCCTTCCGCAGGCGGGGACGAGGCGCGGACGATGGCGGCGGCATGGGACGGTCCCGCCACGACTGGCTCCGGACCGTCGGAGCCGTGAGATGTGCAGCGTGGCCGCACGGCTTCCTCCCTGGGTTCAGGGGAACTCCAGGGGGAAGCGAGTCGATGTGCAGACTAATAGGCGGCTGTGACGGTCAGTTTCCGGCGGGATGCCCGTAGGTGGCGAACGCGTCCAGCCAGTCGTTGATCGAGTAGTACTTCTCCTGGCCCGTTCCCAGGGTGATGGTCGATTGCAGGCACGAGTCGGAGTCTTCGGAGGCCAACATCCCGATCGACCGGCCGAGGGCGGCGCACACCACCGTCCAAGTGTCGACGCTGTCCACCTCCTGTTCGGAGAACACGGACCGCACGTAGCCGAAGTGCTTGTTGCTCAGGTTCATGTTGAACTGCGTGCAGCGGATCGGGATGGGCTCACCCGGGCAGTCCTCGGCCACGATCTCGTCATCCCGGCAGACGGAGATCACCCCGTTGGCGACGGCGCATGACGGATCGTCGAGCTTGACGTAGCCGAACGCGGGCAGGTTGAGGTTGTAGTTGGTGCGGACGTAGTTCATCCACGCCGCCCACCGTTGGATCTGGGGCCCGAACTGGTCGTCGCCTGTCTTGTCGGCGATGAACACCACCCGGCACGGGCCCTCTACGCATGTCGGGTAGTAAGGGCTCACGCCCCAATGGGGGTTCTCGCTGGTCTGGGCGACGGCGGCCACGTTCGCCAGTGGAACGACCACCGCCATCCCCGCCATCCCGACCGCCAACAGGGCACCTGCGAGACGTCCGCTGGACTTCATGCCCGCTCCTCTCGTCCGCTTCAGCCTTCGAGCTCCCGCCGGCCCTCGAGCGCGCGACCGAGCGTGAGCTCGTCAGCGTACTCAAGGTCGCCTCCGACGGGGAGGCCACTGGCTATGCGCGTCGCCCGCACGCCGAGGGGCTTGAGCAGCCGGGCCAGGTACATCGCCGTCGCCTCGCCCTCGATGGTGGGGTTGGTGCAGAGGATCACCTCCTGGATGCCCTCCGGCTCGAGCCGGACCAGTAGTTCCTTGACCTTCAGCTGCTCGGGCCCGATCCCCTCGATGGGGCTGATGGCACCCAGCAGCACGTGGTAGCGGCCGCGGAACTCCTGCGTCTTCTCCACGGCCACGACGTCCCGCGGTTCCTCGACTACGCAGACGACGGTGGGATCGCGCCGGTCGTCTCGGCAGATCGTGCACTCGTCGCCCTCGGCCACGTTGAAGCACCGCGTGCAGAACCCCACCCGCTCCTTGGCCTCGGTGATGGCCCGGGCCAGCCGTTCCGCGTCCTCCGGAGCGACCTTAAGCAGGTGGAAGGCGATGCGCTGTGCCGACTTCGGGCCCACACCGGGAAGGCGCCCGAGCTCGTCGATGAGCGTCTGGACTGGACCGGCGTACACCCGGGCGCTGCGACCGTCGGGCCCGTCAGCCCAGCAGGCCGCCGCCCAGCGGGCCCAGGTCGACGCTCCCCATGGCCTGCTCGGACAGCTCAGTGGCGCGGGCAACGGCGTCGCGCACGGCGGCGAGCACGAGGTCCTCGAGCATGGGGATGTCGTCGGGGTCGACGACGGCCGGGTCGATGCTGACGCCGAGGAACTCCATGCTCCCCGTGACCCGCACCTTCACCATCCCACCGCCCGCCTGGCCCTCGACCTCGGCTTCGGCGGCGGTGGCGCGAGCCTGCATGAACTGCTCCTGCATGGCCTGGGCCTGCTTCAGCAGCGCCCCCAGATCGGGCGTGCCACCCTGTCCGCTAGCGGCCATCCGTCACTCCTCCACGACCTCGGCGCCCTCGAAGACCTGGAGGACGTGCTCGAGTGGCGAGGCTACCGCTCCGGGTGGTGCGTCGGTGAGCTCGTCCCAGGCCACCGGCTCCTCCTCGGGAGGTGGATCGGAGGGGGGTGGCGCGCCGCCCGCCGAGGGTCCTCGCGGCCCGTCGCCACCGTCGACGACGAGCCTGAGCCGGACCCGCCGGCCGAAGTGGGAGGTGAGGGCCGCCTCGACGTCGCCCA
>DASUXN010000245.1:0-2637 GCA_036377875.1 Acidimicrobiales bacterium | reverse complement strand
TCGTCCATGTAATGAGTGGTCAGGAAGATCGTCAGCCGCTCCTCGCGGCGGAGCCGTTCCAGGTACTCCCAGATGGAGGCCCGCGTCTGGGGGTCTAGGCCCACAGTGGGCTCGTCGAGAAACAGGACCCGGGGCGAGTGGAGCAGGCCCCGGGCGATCTCGAGCCGCCGCTTCATGCCCCCGGAGAACGTCTGGACGTCCTTGTCCCGCCGCTCCCAGAGCCCGACGAGCTCCAGGACCTGGCGCATCCTGGATTGCAGCTCGGAGTTGGGGACGCCGTAGAGCTGACCGTGGAAGCGCAGGTTCTGCGCCGCCGTCAGGTTGGCGTCGAGGGTGACGTCCTGGAAGACGAGGCCGATCTCGCGCCGGACGTCGTCCCGCTGTGAGACCACGTCGAAGCTCGCCACCTGGGCCCGGCCCGCGGTGGGCCGCAGCAGGGTGCACAGCATGTTGATGGTCGTGGATTTGCCCGCTCCGTTGGGCCCCAGGAAGCCGAACGTCTCGCCGGAGCGGACCTCGAAGTCGACCCCCCGCACCGCCTCGACCGCGTCGAATCGCTTTTCCAGCCCTTCGACGCGGATGGCGGCGTCCACGGTCAGGGCACGCGTAGGACGACCACCGCGATGTCGTCGCGGACGTTGTTGCCCTGGTAGTCGACGACGGCGGCAACGATGCGATCGGCCAACTGCTGGGCGGAGAGGCCAGCCGAGTCTCGGATCACCGCCATGAGACGTTCGTCCTCGAAGAACTCTCGATCCCGGCGGGCCTCGGTGACGCCATCGGTGTAGAGCACGACGACCTCCCCGGAGGCGAGTACCGCGGTGGCGTCGAAGAGCCGCGGCGTGTCGAGCATGCCGAGGATGGTGCCCGTCTCGCCGATCGTCCCGATTTTGCCGTCCGCCCGGAATCGCAGGGGCAGGTGGTGGCCGCCGGAGCTCACCGTGAGGCGGACGCCCTGGGCGGCGGCCTCGACGACTCCGAGGACAGCGGTGCAGAAGCGCTCGGGGTGGTAGCGGACGAGGGCGGCGTGGAGGCTGGCCAGGACGGCGCTGGGGTAGGGCGTGCGCAGGGCCTCGGCCCTGACCGTGTAGCGGGCCAGGGCGGTCACCACGGCCGCCTCCGGTCCTTTGCCACACACGTCGCCGAGCACGACCGCCCACGTGCCGCGCCCCGTCTCGAACACGTCGTAGAAGTCGCCGCCGACCTCGCTGCCGTCTCCGGCAGGCCGGTAGGCGCCGCCCACGTCGAGGCCCGGCACGGGGGGGATGGCCGGGGGCAGGAACGTGGCCTGGAGGGTGCGGGCCAGCGTCGTAGCGCGCGCCTCGGACTCCTCCGCCCGCAGGCGGGCGGCCAGCAGCTCGGACTCGTAGGCGCGCCGTTCGGTGGCGTCGAACATCGCGGTGCGCACCATCACCGGGGCGCCCGAGGCATCCAGCTTGAGCACCGAGTTGACCAGCACCGGCAGGCGAGAACCGTCCTCCGCCACCACCTGCACGGCGATCTCCCGCACCCGGCCCTGCATGCGCAGCATCGGCAGGAAGTGGGTTTCGAAGTAGACGCGGTCGCCCAGAGCCAGCAGCTCCTGAAGGCGACGGCGCCCGACGAGATCCTCCCGCCGGTAGCCGGTCCAGGCCAGGAAGGTGCGGTTTACCTTGGCGATCACCCCGTCGGGGAGCGTTGAAAGGTAGGCGCACGGCGCGCTGTCGTAGAGCTCCTCGGGGTCGTCATCGAGTAGCGCCGAATAGAACGGGTCGCCGACGGCCGCGTCGCCCTCGACCACGTCGCCCTCGACCACGTCGCCCCGCTCGTTCACCGATCCTCGAGGAAGCCGGCGATGGCGGCCGCCGTCTCTTCGGGCGCGCTCAGGTTGGGACAATGGCCGGTGGCCCGCAGCTTCACAAAACGGCTTCCCGGGATGTGGTCATGGACGTACTCCCCCACCGCGTCGGGGGCGATCACGTCGTCCGAGCACTGCAGGACGAGAGTCGGGACTCGCACGGACGCCAAGTCAGCCCGATTGTCCGACAGGAAGGTCACCCGGGCGAAGCGCTTCTGGATCTCGGGGTCGGTGCGGCAGAAGCTGGCGGTCAGCTCGGCGCCCAGCTGGGGGCGATCGGGGTTGCCCATGATCACGGGGGCCATGGTGCTGGACCATCCCAGGTAGTTGCTGTCGAGCGAAGTGATCAGGTCCTCGATGTCGGCTTCGGTGAACCCGCCCGGGTAGCCGTCGTCGACGATGTAGCGGGGGGACGGCCCGACGAGCACCAACGCGCCGATCCGGCCGGGAGCGCGGGCCGCGGCCAGCACGCCGACCATGGAGCTGACCGAGTGCCCCACGAAGACGGCGTCGCGGAGGTCGAGCGCCTCGCAGATGTCGAGGACGTCCTGGGCGTATCCGTCGAGGCGGCCGTAGCGGTCAGGGTCGTAGGCGGACAGGTCGGATGCCCCTGCGCCCACGTAGTCGAACAGCACGATGCGGTAGCGGTCTGCGAAGGACGGGACGACGAACCGCCACATGTTCTGGTCGCAGCCGAACCCGTGGGCGAAGACGATCGGCCTGCCGTCCGGGTCGCCGCTCACCGCCACGTTGTTCCTAGCCAGTACCTCTTGGCCCACCGCGGAGACCCTACGACGCCC
>DASUXN010000244.1:0-5935 GCA_036377875.1 Acidimicrobiales bacterium | reverse complement strand
TTCGTGCTCGCCGCCTGTGGCGGATCGGAGGGCGGCGAGGACAGTGCCTCCTCGTCCGACCTGGCCGCGTCCGTGGCCAGCTACGACCTCGCCGTCGGACCGCCTTCCCGGGTCATCGTCGGTGTGCAGTCGAACGACCGGCGGTTCCTCGTCTACGGGACCGTCCAGCTGCGGGTGGCCTACCTCGGCACCCAGCAGGACGGCGAGCCCGGGAACTTCGCCGCCGCCGTCCCCGCCCGGTTCCTCCCGCTGCCCGGCGTCGCCGTTCCCAACCCGGCACCCACCGAGCCCGTGCTGGCGCCCGGCTCGGAGGCTCGTGGGGTGTATGCCGCCCTCGTCGGGTTCCCCCGGCCCGGCTTCTACCAGATCGAGGTCACGGCCACGGTCGACGGCGAGGAGCGCAAGGGCACCGCCGCGATGGCCGTCAACGAGCGCCACGCCGTCCCCGCCCCCGGCGACCGGGCCCTACCCACCGAGAACTTCACGCTCGCCACGCCCGAGTCGGAGGCTCCTCGGGCGGCCATCGACTCGCGGGCCACCCTCGGCGCCATCCCCGACCCCCGGCTCCACCAGACCACGCTGGCCGCAGCTCTGGCCGCCGGCCGCCCCGCCGTCCTGGTCATCTCCACGCCCGTGTACTGCCAGAGCCAGTTCTGCGGGCCGGTGACCGATCTGGTCGACGGCCTGGCGGCCAGGTACGAGGACCGGGCCAGCTTCGTCCACATCGAGCTGTGGCGCGACTTCCAGGGCCGGGTCATCAACCGCCACGCCGCCGAATGGCTCGACGACAACTACAACGAGCCGTGGGTCTTCGTCATCGGTGCCGACGGCGTGATCAAGGCCCGCTTCGACAACGTGGCGACGGCCGAGGAGCTGGAACCTCTGCTCCAGCAGCTGCCCGTCATCGGCCCCGCCGCGTAGCCAGCACCGGCAGGCGGTCAGCGGGCGAGGGACGCTCTGGCCGTGTCCAACTCCAGCTGAGCCTCCCGCAGCTCGACGATCGAGCGTTCGAGGAGCCGGGCGTCGCCCGACGTCATGGCCCGTACGCAGTCGCCGGCGCCGGCTTCGACGCCGTTCAAGGCGGCCCGGAGCTTGCCCTCAACTCCCGGATCGGGCACGGGAGGAGCCTCCTCCGCCTCCGTCACCGCGTCGCGCAGGGCCTCGCAGTTGGCCCGGATGGCGGTCGGCTCTCCCTCCTTGGTCGACCCCTGCACCCGCTCGATGGCGAGGTTGACCTCGTCCACCCGCGGTCCGTGCTCCTCCTGCCAGCCCGCCACCGTGGTCGGCCCGTCGCCGCCGCCCCCGCAGCCGGCGGCGATCACAGCGCCGAGCAGAGCGGCGAGCAGAGCGGCGAGTAGGGCGGCCGTCGCCCGCCCGGGCACCTAGACCCCCGCCAGGGGGGCGGGTGGCGGCGTGCTGCTGCGCTGGTAGGCGGGCACGCGGGTGTCCACCCAGTTCCGCAGCGGATGGCCTTCCAACCGGGCCTCGGCCCATTTCCGCAGGAGGTTTCCCTCGGGCAGCGTGCTCACCACCGCCTCCAAGTCGGCCCGGCCGCCGTCGACGTCGCCCGACTCGAGCCGTACGAGGCCCCGCCCGTAGCGCACCCGCACGTCGTCCGCCGCGGGCGGCATGATCTCCCGGTAGGCGGGAAGGGCATGGTCGAACCGCTCCATCTGGGTGAGAGCGAGCGCCAGGTTGGCCCACAGTGGCTGGCGAACGTCCTCCGGCGCCTCGCCCTGCAACCCACGGCGGGCGGCCATGACGGCGTCGTTCCACCTCGCCTGGAACATGCTCAGCCGGGTGAGGCCGAGCATCAGCCGGGGAACGTCGCCACAGGCGTCGACCCCCTCCTCCACCGTCGACCGAGCCAGCGACAGCTCGCCCCGGCGGGCGTAGAAGTCGGCCAGGGCCAGCCACCGGGCGGAATCGGTAGGCACAGCCTCGACCGCGGCCCGCAGCCGGCCGATCTCCTTCTCGGCGCCGGTGCCGATGGCGAACAGCGAGGCCTTCCCGCTCCGCTTCCACCACACGAACAGGCCGAGCAGGGCGGCGGCGTGGACCACGCCCAGGCCCCAGCTGAGCGTCTCGGTCCGGCGGCTGTAGAGCATGACCCAGTCGCCGAAGCGGGCACTCAGGGACAGGAAGGGGTAGACGACCAGCGAGAACACCAACTCGAGCAGACCGCCCGAGACGAGCAGGTACCGCAGCGACCGCCGCAGCCGCACGCCGACCATTCCCGTGACAACCATGGCCAGCCCCACCGCCGCGCCGACCACGTTGCCGGACAGGGCGATCAGCCACATCTCCTCGATCGTGCGTGGCCCGTCGACGGTGACCGACCCGTGGAACAGGCCGTAGTCGAACCCGGTGACACGCACGCCCAGGGCCTTGGCGGTGAAGAAGTGGCCCAGCTCGTGCAAGAGCACGACGACGGGGGGCACGAGGAACACCGCCACCTGGGTGGCCATGCGCCGGTCCTCGACGGTGAAGTCGTCGTCCCAGAACTTCCGCCACGCCCGGACGAAGCCGACCAGGGTGGCGAGTGCGGCGATGCCGAGGATGACGTCCATGGCCCCAGACGTCGGGTCGAACGGCATGCCCGGGATGGTAGAGGGGTCCTAGAGTCGTGGCGGGGCGCCGCCGCGGAGACGGCGCGCCGGGGCGAGGAGGGATTCCATGGCGCGCTACGACCTCGTCATCGTGGGCATGGGCTCCGGCGGCATGATCGGGGCCGAGTTCGCGGCGACCATCGGGCTGCGGGTGGCAGTGGTGGAGCGGTCCCGGGTGGGCGGCGACTGCCTGTGGACGGGATGCGTCCCCAGCAAGGCCCTGCTGGCATCGGCCAAGGCGGCCCACACCATGCGGGTGGCCGACCACTACGGGCTCCCGTCGGTCCAGCCCGATATCGACACGTCGCTGGTGTGGAAGCGGATCCGGGCCATCCAGCAGGACATCGCCTCGACCGACGACAACCCCGAGCGGTTCGAGGCCATGGGGGTCGAGGTCGTGCTGGGCACCGCCCGCCTGACCGGTCCCAACTCCGTCCTCGTCTCGAGCTGCACCGGGAACGGCGAGGGAACGGAGCGGGAGCTGGAGGCCCGGGTCATCCTGCTGTGCACGGGCAGCCGACCGGCCATCCCCCCCATCGAGGGCCTGCGGGACGCCGGCTTCCTGACCAGCGAGACGCTGTTCGAGATCGAGCGGGCCCCCCGCAGCATCGTGATGATCGGCGGCGGGCCGATCGCCATCGAGATGGCCCAGGCCTTCACCCGCCTCGGCATCCGCACCACCGTCCTCCAGAAGGGCCCGGGCATCCTGCCCCGTGACGAGCCTTCCCTGGTCGACGTCCTGACCCGGAAGCTGCGGGACGAGGGCGTCGACCTGCGCGTGAACGTGAACACCGAGCGGGTCACCGTCGGCGGCGGGCGCAAGGTCGTCCACGGAAGCGAGAACGACGAGCCCGCCCGATGGGAGGCGGAGGAGCTGCTGGTGGCGGTGGGGAGACGGCCCAACGTCGAGGGGCTGGGGCTGGAGGAGGTCGGAGTCAAGGTCGGCAAGCGCGGAGTGGAGATCGACGAACGCATGCGCACGTCGGTGCCGTCCATCTACGCCTCGGGCGACCTCGCCGGCCGCTACCTGTTCACCCACTCCGCCGGGTACGAGGCGGTGCGGGCGCTCCGCGACGCCTTCTTCCCGGGGAAGGGCAAGGTGACCGACTTCGTCCCGTGGTGCACGTTCACCGACCCCGAGTTGGCCCACGCCGGCCTGACCGTCGCCGAGGCCGAGCAGAAGCATGGGGACGACGTGGAGGTCTACCGCCTCGACCTGGCCCACTCCGACCGGGCCCGGGCCGACAACGCGGCCGACGGCGCGGTCGTGCTGGTCACCGCCAAGGGACGGCTGGTCGGCGCCCACATCCTCGCCCCCAGCGCGGGCGAGATGATCCACGAGCTGGCGCTGGCCATCAACGAGGGCATGCGGCTGGCCGAGGTCGCCAGCCTCATCCACGTCTACCCGACGCTGTCCACCAGCATCGGCCAGCTCGCCGCCGAAGCCGCCTTCGAGGGGGCCAAGCGCCTGCGCTGGCTCGTCCGCAAGGAGAAGTAGCCGGCCGTTGCGCTAATCGTTGTCCTTGCCGGCGCCCTTCTCGTCGTTCTTGTCGCCCCTGTCCTTGCCCTTCCCGTTGCCCTCTTCGGTGGCTCGGTTGCCGGTCGCAGGGGCGACCGGGGACACGCCGGCCGAGCCGTCGGGAGCGGCAACCGTCGGGGGCGGGGACTGGGATGTCAGCTGGACGCCCGGAACCTGTTGCAGGGCCTGCACCGCGGCGACGGTGGCGGCCTGGGTGAGCTGGCCGGTCTGGTGCCAGGTGGCGGCGCTGACGATCAGCCCGGTGGCCTGGGTTCCCGCTCCGGCCGACCCCGATTCGAGGGCGTCAGCTACCCGTCGCAGCCCGTCGGCCAGCTCGCCGGCACGGGCCCCGTCCTTGGTCGGCGAGAGCCCGGCGGCCATGTCCCGCAGGGTCTGGGCGAGAGACTGCTCGGGCGTGGGCGCGGTCGCGGCCTGCTCGGCGGCGGCCGCCGATCCGTCGCCCTCGATCGACTCGGGCGGCGTGCGGTCGGCGCGGGCCACACCCAGCACCAGCACCAGCACGAGCAGGGCGAGCACGCCCCACCCGACCCACGGATGGCGGGCCCAGATCGGCGACCGACCGGGCCTGCGACGGGGCTGCACGTCGAGGACGGGTAGGACCATCGTGCCGTCCCGGACAGCTCCGTCACCCGACATCACGGTGGCGTCGGCGCCGCCTCGCAGGGCGGCCGCCATGCCGCCGGCCGTGGCAAACCGCCGTTCCGGGTCCGTCGCCATGGCCCGCTCGACGGTGGAGGCGAGGAGCGGGTCGACGTCGGGCCGCCGCGTCAGCAGGGGCACGTAGTTCCCGGACACGACCGCCGAAGCCACCTCGAGGGGCGTCCGGCCCGTGAACGGCTTCTCGCCGGTGAGCGCCTCGTAGAGCACGACACCGAGGGCCCACAGGTCGGAGCGCGGGCTGGCCGGCTCGCCCTCGATGCGCTCGGGGGCCAGATAGGCGGGTGTTCCGAGCAGCTGGCCGGTGGCCGTGAGGTCCTTCCCGCCGGTCGAGCCGTCCGATGGAGAGACACTCTTGGCGATGCCGAAATCGGCGATCTTGGCGGTGCCGTCGGCCGCGACCAGGATGTTTCCGGGCTTGACGTCCCGGTGGACGATGCCCGCCTCGTGGGCCACGGCCAGGGCGCCGAGCACGCCACAGGCAGCGCCGCACACCCAGACCGGGTCTACCGGTCCCTCGGCGATGCGGTCAGCCAGGGTCGTGCCTGGCAACCGCTCCATCACCAGGTAGGGAACGCCTTCGTGCTCGCCGGTGTCGAACACCGCCACCGCGTTCGGATGGGACAGGCCGGCCGCCGCCCGGGCCTCGGCCTCGAAGCGAGTGCGCACGTCGTCCCGAGCCGCCATCTCCGGTCGGAGCAACTTGACGGCTACGGCTCGTTCGAGGCGAAGGTCCAGCCCGTCGTATACGTCGGCCATTCCGCCGCGCCCCAGCAAGTCGCCCAGGCGGTAACGCCCGGCGATCACCGTTCCCTCCGAAGGGAGAGTGGGGAATGACGGTTTGACCTGCACCGATGCCGTTTCTACCCCACGCGCCGGTCACGGCAACCGGGCCGTGTCAGCCTCCCGTCTCGTCCAGGAACGGGATCAGCTTGTCGGGCGGGCGGGCGACGATGGCCCGGTCGCCGCGGATCACGATGGGCCGCTGGATGAGGATGGGATGGGCGGCCATGGCGTCGAGCAGCTCGTCGCGGCTCGCCTGGGCCAGGCCCAGTTCGGCGTACTCGGGCTCCTTGGTGCGCACGATCTCCCGGGGGTCGTCCGTACCGAGCTTGCGCAGCACGTCCTC
>DASUXN010000243.1:0-9471 GCA_036377875.1 Acidimicrobiales bacterium | reverse complement strand
GAGGACGTGTTGGGTGTGCCGGTCTGGGCCGAGCTCCCTCTCGACGCCAACCTGGCCCGGGCCGTCGACGCCGGCCTTCTCGTCAGCCGCGTGCCCCGCAGCGTCGACAAGGCCTTCGACCGTGCCTTGGCGGCGGCGGTGGCGGCATGACGCTGCGTGGCCCCACCGCCCGGGTCCACGCCCGCCTGCTGGCCGACGGCGTCGACAGCGCGGCGTTGCCCGATCGCATCGACGCCCTCGTCGGCGAGGAGGCGCCTCTCCTCGGCGCCCGCCAGCGGGCGCGAGTGGTGGGCGAGGTGCTCGCCGCGGTCGGCGGCCTGGGCGCCTTGGAGCCGTTGTTGGCCGATCCTGCCGTGACCGACGTGCTGGTCAACGGGCCCGGTCCGGGCCGGATATGGGTCGAGCGGGCGGGCGTTCTGCGGCGCGTACCGATCGAGCTGACGGCGTCCGCCATTGAGCACCTCATAGAGAAGGTGGTGGCACCGCTCGGCCTGCGCGTCGATCGGTCGAGCCCCCTGGTCGACGCCCGCCTGCCCGACGGATCCCGGGTGAACGCGGTTGTCCCGCCGCTGGCGGTGGACGGGCCCTGCCTCACCATCCGCCGCTTCGGCGCCCGCGTGCTGCCCGTATCGGCGTTCGCTCCCGCGCCGGTGGCCGCCCTGCTGGCCTGGGCCGTGGTCGCCCGGCTCAACGTGCTGGTCTCGGGCGGCACTGGCGCGGGCAAGACCACGCTGCTCAATGCCCTCGCCGCCCACATCCCGAGCGCGGAGCGGGTGGTCACCGTTGAGGACGCGGCCGAGCTCCGGCTACCCGGGGAGCACGTCGTGCGCCTGGAGGCCCGGCCGGCCAACGCCGAGGGCACCGGTGAGGTGCGGGTGCGTGACCTCGTCCGCAACGCCCTGCGCATGCGTCCCGACCGCATTCTCGTCGGCGAGGTCCGCGGTCCCGAGGCTCTGGACATGCTCCAGGCCATGAACACCGGCCACGAGGGGTCGCTTTCGACCTGCCACGCCAACAGCCCGGGCGACGCCCTGCGTCGGATCGAGACGATGGTCCTCATGGGTGAGGTCGACCTCCCGTTGCCCGCTGTCCGCTCCCAGGTCTCGTCCGCCCTCGACCTGGTCGTGCAGGTCGCCCGCCGCCCTGACGGCAGCCGCCGGGTCGTCGCGGTGGCCGAGGTAGGAGCAGAGGGTGACGCCGAAATGGTGGCGACCGCCGAAGGCGTCGTCGCCCTGCCCCGCCGTTGCGCCCGCCGCCCGGGCGTTCCTGCCCCCGATCCCGCCTGGGTGGGGGCGTCGTGACCGTCGTAGCCGCCCTCCTCGTCGTCGCCACCGCCCTGGCCGCCCGGGCCGCCGTGGCGGCCACGCGAGGAGCGCTCGTGCGCCGCCGATTCGGCAGCCCGCTGCCCTCGGCGGGGCGGCCGGGACGGTTGGCCGTCATGGTGCCTGACCCGCCCCCATGGGTGGAACCCGCTCTCGACGCCGCCGGGATCGACTTGGCGCCGGCCGCGGCGTGGTGGGGGTGGACGGGGGCGGTGGCCGCCGGTGCCGCGCTCGGGCTGATGGCGGGCGGAGTGGCGCTCGCCCTGCTGGCGGCCGCTTTGCTGACGGCGGGGCCGGCCGTGGTCGTGCGCTCCCGCCGTGGCCGGGGAGACGAACGGCTCGAGGGCGTGTTGCCGGCGGCGCTGGAGGCGGTGGCTCGCGCGCTGCGATCGGGAGCGTCGCTGCGCCAGGCCGTGGCCGAGGCGGCAGGCGCCACGCCGGGGCGGCTCGGACGCGAGTTGGATGTCGTCGCCGCTCAGGTCGAGCGGGGAGCGATGCTGCTCGACGCCTTGGAGGCGCTGGCCGTGCGCCGGCCCCTTCCCGGCGTCCGTCTGGCGGTGGCCGCGCTGTGCCTGGGGGTGGAGACAGGCGGAGCCCAGGCCCGGGCCGTCGACGGGGTGGCGACGACCCTGCGGGACCGCATGGCCGTGGCGGCCGAGGTTCGGGCTCTCTCGAGCCAGGCGCGTGTGTCGGCGGTCGTCATCGGCCTGGCGCCGGTCGCCTTCGGTGGGTTCGCCGCCACTACCGACCCCCGCACCGCCCAGTTCATGTTCCACACCCCGGCCGGGCTGATGCTGCTGGCGGTGGGGGTCATTCTCGACGGGCTGGGCTGGCTGTGGATGCAGCGCCTGGCCCGGGTGCCGGCATGATCGCCACCGGGGCCGTCGTCGCCCTGGTGGCGGCGGGGTGGGCCGCCGCCGTCCTGGGGCTGGCCTGGCCCCGGCGACCGGCGCCGGGACGGGTGCGCGCCCTGGTGCCCGCCGCCAGTTCCGCCCGCCGCTCAGCTCGCCCCGCCCGGCCCGGGCCTCTCGAGCGGCTCGGCGCCACCATCCTGCGGCGGGCGGGCCGCCCATCCAGCCCAGCCGCCGCCCGGCGGGTGGGGACGGCCGCAGCTTTCAGTCTCGCCTTGCTGCCGGTGATGCCGGCGGCCGCCGTACCGGCGGCGGCGGTGGTGTGGGCCCTGCCTGGCGTGCGGGCCCGGCGAGCGGAGCGCCGGCGGCTGGCCGCCATCGAGGGTGACCTGCCGGACGTCGTCGACCTGCTGGTCCTGGCCGTGGGCTCGGGCCTGACCGTCCACCTTGCCGTGAGCCGGGTGGCGGCCCGGGCATCCGGACCCCTTTCCGAGGAGCTTTCCCGGATCGTCGACGAGGTATCACTCGGGCGGCGGCTGTCCGACGCCCTCGACGACCTGCCGGCGCGGGCGGGCGAGGCCACCCGCCCGCTGGTAGGCGCTCTGGTGGCGTCCGAGCGCTACGGCGCCCCCTTGGTTGCAGGTCTCGAGCGCCTCTCCGACGAGGTGCGACGGGACCGCCGGCGTAGGGCCGAAGAAGCGGCCCGCAAGGTGCCGGTCAAGCTGCTCTTCCCCCTCGTGGCGTGCACCCTCCCGGCCTTCGGTCTGCTGACGGTGGCCCCGCTCGTCGCCAGCGCGGTGCGTTCGCTGCGCCTCTGACTTCCTCCCTGCACCGGTCTGTCAATGCTCCAAGGAGCCTCATGCTCACTCTGTCCGTCCACGTCTACGTTTCTCTCCTCGCCCTCGCTTCGGGGGTCCGCCGTCGGATCGCCCCCGACGAGCGGGGCCAGGCATCGGCCGAGTACGCCCTGGTCCTGCTAGGGGCGGCCGCCGTCGCCCTGCTCATCGTCGCCTGGGCGACCAAGACCGACCTGGTCGAGAAACTGCTCGACAAGGTCATGAAGACCGTCACCGGCAAGGTCGAGTGAAGGCGACCGTACGGGAGCGAGCCGGCCTACCCGGCTCGCTTCCTCGGTCGAGTGACATCCGCCAGGCCGGCCAGGCTGCCGTCGAGCTGGCCCTGGTGCTGCCCTTGCTGGCCGGGCTCCTGCTGCTGTTGGTGCAGGTGGGGCTGCTCGTCCGCGATCAGGTGCTCGTCGTGCACGCAGCCCGGGAAGGGGCCCGCGAGGCGGCCGTCGAGCCCGCCGCCGGCGCGGCCCGTGAGGCGGCCCTGGCCGGCTCGGGGCTGGAGCCGGGGCGGCTCGACGTCGACGTCACCGGCCGCGGTGGTCCAGGCAGTCGGGTGAAGGTCACCGCCACCTATCGTTCACCCACCGCCATACCACTAATCGGGGCGGCGATGGGTGACATTCGACTTGAAGCGTCGGCTACCATGCGCGTCGAACGGTGACGGAGCCGCCACGGAGAGGATTTTCGTCGAGCCCTGGCGAATAGCTCAGCCAGGTGGTATCTGTCATCTACTTGCGGGGGCATGCAGGGCGGCAATACAGGGAGAGTTGAGCGGGCTTCCGCTCAACTGTTGGGGAGGGGTTAGGGGAGCGCATGTCCAGAGTTCGTCGTATCGGTGCCGTCGCGCTGACGTCGGCCGTGCTGTGCGCCTTCATGGCCGCCGTGCCCGCCAACGCAGCCGACGACGAGACCACCATCACGGTGCCAGAGGCATTCATCGCGTCGGCTTCGGCTCGCGGCCTCGACATCAACCTCTTCGGCAACCACCTCACGATCGGCTCGTCGAACGCGCTGATCGACTCCAGCCCCAAGGCCCAGGCCCAGGGAGCTGGCGTCGCCATCATCGCCGGCACCGTGGCCGACGCCCTGGCCACTGGCCTGAACGTGACCGACACGCCTCCGCAGGCGTGTGTGGCCAACGTCCCCCTGCTCGGGCTGCTCGCCGTCGCCCTCGCCTGTGGTGAGGCCAGCGCCACGACCGCCGACGGCCTGCCCCAGGCAGCCGGCACCGGCAAGATCGCCTCGGTCGACATCGGCGGAAGCCTCCTCACCCCGCTGCTCGACGCGGTGGGCGCGCTGGTCGGCCAGACGGTCGGCGCCGTCGTCGACCCCCTGACACAGCTCCTGGGCGGCCTCCTCAACCCGCTGCTGAGCACGCTGAACCTCAACCTGCAGAGCACCGTCGACCAGCTGCTCGACGGCCTGGCGCAGGTCACCGGCCTGCTGTCCGTCCGGGTGGGCCCGGCCGCCGCTCAGGCCATCACGACCGGCTCCAAGGTCAACGGCACGGCCATCGCCCAGGGAGCGGTCATCGAGGTCCTGCCCGGCCTGTCGCCTCTCGGCGCCCCGCTCGCCACGATCACCGTCGGTGACGCCCGCGCCGCCGTCGACGTGACCCGCCCGAGCGCCTCCACCGACGACCCCTCCGCCGCCGTCGCCACGCCCGCCTTCCAGGCGGCCCTGGTCAAGGTCGACCTCGGCATCCCCCTGCTGGGGAACATCACCAGCATCCCGGTCTCCCTCGGCGCCCCGCTCACGCTGCTCGCCGGCACGCCGCTGGAGTCGACGATCGCGGTGGGCGGCGGCAGCACGGGTGACGGCCCCAACGGGTCGAAGTTCGCCATCGCCGACGGCGTCAGCCTCCAGCTGCTCAAGGGGCTCAACGGCGGCATCGGGATCGCCCTCGCCCACGCCGAGGCTGCCGGTGGCGGCCGTTCGGCCAAGCTGAGCGTGCGCCAGATCGCTCCTCCGGTCACTCAGCCCGAAGTGCTGGCCCGCACCGGCGGCGCAGGCACCCTGGTGCCCATGGCGGGCGTCGTCCTCCTGCTGGCTGCGCTGGGTACCCGGCGGCTGGTGAGCTCCCGACGCCCCTGAGGGGCACCGCGGTCGCCCACCAACCGTCCTCCGGTAACCTCGTCCCAGCCATGACCGGACGCTGCCTCCGCCGTCCCATGCCCTCGGATCTCTCCTCGTGATCGAGCTTCTGCGCACCAAGCCGTGGGCGCGCCGCGGCATCTCGGCCCTCTCGGTCGTGCTGCTGCTCGGCGGCGTGGCCCTCGTCGGCTATCCGTTCTTCACCAACGTCTGGCAGTCGCGGATCCAGAGCCAACTCGACAAGCAGCTGGCCAGCCCCGAGCTGGAGCAGGCCTACCGCGCCCGGGCGGTGGAGACGGGCGACAGCCTCACCCGCATCCGTATCCCTGCCCTCGACGTCGACGCCGTCGTCGTCGAAGGGGTGACTCCCAGCGCCTTGCGGGCGGGGGCGGGCCACTACCCGCAAACGCCGCTGCCGTGCGAGGCCGGCAACGTGTCCATCGCCGGCCACCGCACCACCTACGGCAAGCCGTTCGGGAATCTCGACCGCCTGAAGGCCGGGGACACCATCGAGCTCACGACGCCCATCGGCGGGTGCGTCTACCAGCTGACCAAGGCGCCCTTCATCGTGGAGCCCACCGACATGTCGGTGCTCGAGGCCACCGGCGACCGCACCGTCACCCTCACGACCTGCCACCCGAAGGGGTCGGCCGCCCAGCGGCTGATCGTGCAGGCCAAGTGGGTCAAAGACCTCCAAGCGGCATGAGCCGGTCCCGGCCCATTGGGCCCGAACGTCGCCACCGGTCCCGGCGCCTGCTCGCCTTCGCCGCCGTCGCGGCCATTCCTTTCCTCTCGACGCCCACGGCGTCGGCGCAGTCGTCGTCACTGACCATCGAGTTCACGTCGCCCGGCGACGGCGCCACGATCACGGGCACGCTGACGCCGGAGGTCGCGGGCAACGTCTACACCGGCCTCGGGGCGAACGTCGACGGCGTCCGGGTCGTGATCACCTACCGCGACGGGGCGGTCGTTGCCGACAAGCCCGACGTCTGCTGCGACAACGCCGCCAACGGCACCGTTCCCTTCTCGATGACGGCGCCCGTCCTTGCCCGCAACGGGGCGTACAACATCCGGGCTACTGCCACCGGGCACTTCCTCCTCGACGGGCTTGCGGTCGCGCCGAGGAGCGCGGACCGATCGTTCGTCATGGCGGTGCCGCCGGCGCCGCCCAACCTGGCCGCCCCCCAGCTCGTCGACCGGGCGGTGAAGCTGACATGGACGCCGGGGCGCGTCGACCCCGATCTCATGGGCTACGCCGTCTACCGCAAGGTGGGCTCGGGCGGCTTCCAACCCCTGGCCGGCGTTCCCCCCAACGTCACCACCTACACCGACGACAAGACGCCGGTCGCCGGTGGCGCCATCCAGTACCGGGTGGACGCCCTGCGCCAGGGCGCCGTCCTGTCCAACAACGCCAACGACTGGCTGGCCCGGCCGTCGGCGGCGGTGGTGGCCAACGTGCCCGCGCCACCCGCGACCGTCCCGGACACCCAGCCCGGTGAAAACACGACGTCGACCACGCCCGGCGGCGGGCTGCAGCCCGACGGGGCGGTGACGTCCACGTCCGATCTCAGCAGCCTGTTCAGCTCGGGCGGCGGGTCGGTTCCGTCGTTCCCGACGCCCACCATCCCGGCCATCCCCGACCCCGGCTTCAGCGAGCTGCTGCCGTTCCCGTCCTCTTCGGGCGGCGGCAAGGTCGACGGCCGCCAGCAGGCGATCCCGGGCGATGCTTCGGGCCGCTCCGCCCTCGACAGCGAGGCGGACGACGACTCCAATCGGCGGGCGCTGCTCGTGCCCGTCGCCGGCGGCTCGGTGCTGTGCGTCGCCGCCCTCCATCTGCGCTGGCTCAACCGCCGCATCGCGATCGGCGCCATCGGTGCTGCCGCCGCCGGTGGCCCGGGCGCAGGAATGGGCGACCTGGAGCCGGCCGAGCCCGATCCCGACGCCTTCGCTCCCGACCGCGAGCCCGTCGGGGCCGGCTCGCCCGGAGGCCGAGCCCGGACCTGAAGCCAGGACCGGCGCCCGGTTAGGGTTCGGTCCCGATGGAACGACGGGACGCCTCTCACCGAGAGCCATGAGATTCCGCCTCGTCCCCACGGACGACAAGTTCTTCGAGCTGTTCGACCAGTCGGCCGACAACGTGGCCCGGTGCGCACGTGTTCTGCAGAAGCTCCTTTCCGACTTCGGCGGCCTTCCGAACTACCTCGAAGAGATCCGCAGCTACGAGCGGGACGGCGACGAGCTGACCCGGACGATCTTCCACCGCCTCAACTCGACCTTCGTCACGCCTTTCGACCGGGAGGACATCCACGCCCTCGCCGAGGAGCTCGACGACGTGGTGGACGACATGCTCGAGGTCGCCGCCGCCCTGAACATCTTCCACGTAGAGGAGATCCTGGACGAGCTCCGGGAGCAGGCCGACGTCCTCGTCCAGATGGCGGACGTGACGGTGACGCTCATCTCCAAACTGGAATCGATGAAGGGGGTCCAGCCCGAGCTCGACGCCATCGACCGCATGGAGACCGAAGGCGACCAGATCTACCGACGGGCCCTCGGGCGGCTGTTCAGTGGGGAGTACCCGGCCCTCGACGTCCTGAAGTGGAAGGACGTGATCGAGGCCATGGAAGCGGCGCTCAACACGCTCGAGGACATCTCCGACGTGGTCGAGTCGATCGTCCTGAAGTTCGCCTAGCCGAGGGGCATCGGTCCGTGGAATTCGGCGTCGTCGCCGTCATCGTCGTCGCCCTCGCCTTCGACTACACCAACGGGTTTCACGACGCCGCCAACTCGATCGCAACCGTCGTGTCGACGCGGGTCCTGTCGCCCCGCTGGGCCGTGACCTGGGCCGCCTTCTTCAACTTCGCCGCCTTCATGGTCTTCGGGACCGAGGTCGCCGCCACCATCGCCAACGACGTGGTCGACCCCGCAGGCGGCGTGCTCACCGTGGGCGTGGTGTTCGCCGGCCTCGTCGGCGCCATCGGCTGGAACCTCACCACGTTCTTCCTGGGCCTTCCCACCAGCTCGTCGCACGCTCTGGTGGGCGGTATGGCGGGGGCGGCCGTGGCCCGGGCCGGCTTCGGCGTCCTCCAGGAGGAGGGCCTGCGCAAGATCGGCGTGTTCATCATCCTGTCGCCGCTCATGGGGCTGGCGCTCGGTCTGATCGTGACGCTCGTGATCATGTGGGCGTTCCACAAGGTCCGGCGCATCGACCTCCTCAACACCGGCTTCCGGCGGGGGCAGCTGATCTCCGCGGCCGCCTTCAGCCTCGGCCACGGCGCCAACGACGCCCAGAAGACCATGGGCGTGATCCTCGCCGTGCTCATCGCCTCGGGTGAGCTCAACGCCGGCGCCGACGTCCCCCTGTGGGTCGTGCTGGCCGCCCACACCGCCATCGGCCTCGGCACGCTCAGCGGTGGATGGCGGATCGTCAAGACCATGGGCTCGCGGATCACCCGCCTCCAGCCGGTAGGGGGCTTCGCCGCCGAGTCGGCGTCGGCCGCCACCCTGTTCTTCACGTCGTCGGCCGGCATCCCCGTGTCGACGACGCAGACGATCACCGGCGCCATCGTGGGCGTGGGCGCGACCCGCCGCCTGTCGGCCGTCCGCTGGGGAGTGGCCGGGCAGGTGGTGTGGGCGTGGATCCTGACGATTCCGGGGGCGTTCCTCATCGCCTGGCTGGCGGAGAAGGTGATCCGGGTGGCGGCATGAGCGACAAGCGGCTGTGGTTCTTCCTCGCCGCCGGGGCGGTGTGCGGGCTGATGGTGCCCCTGGCGCCCCCCGATCTCCGGTGGGTACCGGAGGTGACGGCGGTGACCTACATCGTCCTCGCCGTGCTCGTGGCCATCGACTCGATCAGCCGCAGCCGGCGCTCGCGCCCCTGATCGGAGCCCGCCCAGGTTTGCGTCGGGGTAGGGCTCGGAACGGCTAGCTTACGAATGGACAAGGAGGACGGATGGATCTGGGTTTGGACGTCGCCGAGCGCAACGGGTACGCGGTCTTGAGCGTCCGTGGCGAAGTCGACGTCTACACGGCTCCCAAGTTCCGTGAACGTCTCATCGAGCTGGTGAGCGAGGGCAAGCACCGCATCGTCGTCGACCTCGAGGGCGTCGACTTCCTCGACTCCACCGGGCTGGGCGTGCTCGTCGGCGGGCTCAAGCGGCTGCGCAGCCACAACGGCGACCTCGTCCTCGTCTGTACCCAGAGCCGCATCCTGAAGGTGTTCGAGATCACCGGACTGACGAAGGTGTTCTCGATCCACGATTCCGTCGACGCTGCGACGGGGTCGTCCTAGAGCACCTTGGCCGAGGTCGTCGAGCTGGAGATCCCGGCTCGGCCCGAGTTCGTCGCACTGGCCCGGCT
>DASUXN010000242.1:0-2437 GCA_036377875.1 Acidimicrobiales bacterium | reverse complement strand
ACCGACCTCAGCTCGGCCGCCCTCGATCTGGCCCGGCCCAGTGTCAGCGGCCAGCTTCTCCAGGGCGACGCCACCCAGGTGGTGGCCGGCCTGGCCGCCGGCAGCCAGGACCTGGCCGTGGTCAAGAACCTCCTCCACCACCTCGACGACCCCGCCGATCTGATGAGAGCGGCGGCCCGGGCCGTCGGCCCCACCGGCAAGGTCGTCGTCATCGAGGCGTGCCTGGGGGCGCCCCAGTTCTGGGTTTTCACCTTCCTCGCCCCCCGCCGGGAGAAGCACTTCTTCAAGGGTCGCCGCCGCAACATCGCCGCCATCAACGACGGCGGCATGCGCATCCTCGCCACCGACTTCTACAGCTGGCTGCCGTTCGAGCTCGCCTTCGCCATCCGCTTCGACTGGTTCCGCAAGCTGCTCGACACCGACGACCCGGCGCGCCTCGAGAAGATCGGCAGGATCGACGACAAGCTGACCGCGAAGATGCCTTGGTCCTCCTCCTACATCGTCTGGACGGCCACGCCCAAGTAGCGGTTCAGCCGGGCGGGCGGCCTGGCGGCGGCGCGCTCGTCGAGCTGGCTCGGAGGGCGCTACCTGTCCCGGGAGCGGCCGAGGGCGCCGACGATGGCGGCGACGATGGCGATCACCACGGCCACGCCCAGGAGCCAGCGCAGGGCACTGAGCAGGAACCCGAGGATCGTCACGATCACGAAGATCACCAGCAGAACGCCGACGACGCGCCACATCTCGGTGCCCACCCTACCCGGGCCGTCGGCGAAGCTGGGGGCATGAGCACGTCGGTCGCCGTCTTCGTCTTCGACGGCGTGGAGGAGCTCGACTTCGTGGGCCCGTGGGAGGTCCTGCGGGTCTGGGAGCGCCTGGCGCCGGAGGAGGCGGCGGTGCGGGTGTTCACCCTCGCCGCGGCCGAGGGCACCATCGAGTGCGCCAAGGGCCTGAAGGTCGTGCCCGACCATACGTGGGCCACCGCCCCGCCTCTCGACGTCCTCGTCTACCCGGGAGGGATCGGCACCCGCGCCCACATCGGCGACGAGGCCATCCGCAGCTGGTTGCGCGCCACCGCCCGCCGCGGTGCGCTCATGACCAGCGTGTGCACCGGCTCCCTCGTCTACGCCGACGCCGGCCTGCTCGACGGCCGGCCCGCCACCACTCACTGGGCGTCCCTCGACGACCTCGCCTCGCTGGGCAACGACGTCGAGGTCCGTCCCGACGACCGCTACGTCGACAGCGGCGGAGTGATCACCGCCTCAGGCGTGTCCGCCGGCATCGACATGGCCCTTCATCTTGTCCGCCGCCTCGACTCGGAGGAGCGGGCCCGCCGGATCCGCCGCTACATCCAGTACGACCCGCAACCTCCGGTCTGACCTCTTAACGGATCCTTACGCGAACCCGAGGTACTGCGAACAGGCGGGCCACGGGGACCAGCCCATCAACGAGTACAGGTAGCGGACGGCCTCGTCCTGCTGCCACGCGGGCGCCTCGTGGGGGTAGCCGGTGTAGCCCAGCCACCACCACGTGACCGGTGAGAACTGGTAGGCCCCGTAGTACCCGTTACCGGTGTTGGCGCCGTAGTTGTCGGTCGATTCGCACACTCGCAGCTGGTACAGCTGGGCGTTGGTGGGGTAGCCGTCGGACACGGGGGCCTCCGAGCCACCGCCACCGGAGCTGCTCTCGCCGCCGCCAGAGGCTGCTGCCTCCGCAGTCGGCACGACCGCGGCTGATTCCTCAGGCACGTCCTCGCCCGCCTGCTGGGCCGCCTTCTTCGCCGCCCACGCTTCCCGAGCCGCCCAGTAGTCGGCCCGCGATTCGGTGTATTCCGAGGAGTCGGTGCGGTCCTGGTTCTCTTGGGCCAGGGCCGGGTGCAGCAGGGTCGCTGCGAGTGAACTGGCCCCCAAGAGGACCGTGATTGCTACAGCCGCCGAAAGTCTTTGCTTGCGCATTTTGCGCCTCCTTGACGGAGCCCCAGGGGGGCATCAGGTGTGGCCTGGAATGCGGGCACGCGTCTCTCTGGCAACAGCTCGCGAGCTTCGGGGGCTCGGGACAAACACGGCAATCGGGCCACGCAGGCCCAGCGCTTCGGGCCAGCAGGCCCAGCGTCCATACGAGGTGCAGACGGCACCCATCAGGGCGTGCGTGTTTAGAAGAGCTCCCTCCATGGGTCGGCACCGCGTTCTCCGCCCGCGATGTCAGCAGCGCTTACCGTAGCGCGGGTTGCACACCCCGTTGTAATTCGGGGCTAGGTGTGCCTCGCACCTATTGCAGGCCCCCGGCCGCCGACGAATAGTTGGGCGCGCGGCGGAGAAGGGGGGGCGGCAAATGTCGACGCCGGTAAGGCTGAGCTTCTACTGCCCGGGCTGACTGCCCGGCTACCACCTGCCGTACCTGGCGGCAGAGGCGAGCGGTCTGTTCGCCGACTTCGATCTGG
>DASUXN010000241.1:0-5226 GCA_036377875.1 Acidimicrobiales bacterium | reverse complement strand
GTTCCCTCCTCCCGGAGCTCGGCCCGCAGCTCCTGGAGCCACGGGATGACGGGCGAGGGCTGCGCGTCCCGGCGGGCCTCGGCCAGCAGCCGGTCGACCGTCCCCATGGCCAGGCTGGCCACCTCCGGCTCCTCGGCCGGGTCGTCGTCCTCCACCGCCAGCCGCTGGAGGAGGTCGCTCACCGCCTCGTCCGACTCGACCGCGGCCAGGGCGTCGTGGAGGGTCTGGGCCCCGGCCAGGGCCAGGTAGGCCCGCCGCCCCACGCCCTCGCGGAACAGCTCGGGATGGAGCCGGTCCCCCACCTCGTCGGGGCGGTGGACGGCCACCCGCAGCACCTGCACCTCCGCCCCCGGCATGCTCGGGCGCGGGACGGACCGGCCGGGCGCCGCCCGGCGGACGCTGGCCTGGCCTCCCTTGAGCCGCACCCGCAGGCGGTCGGGCTCGATGCGGGTCCGGTCGGCCACGTCCATCAGGTACTGGTCCCGAACCAGCTCGCTCGGGTGCTCGGCCACCACCGCCAGCGCCGCCTCGGCCGCCCGGGCCCGGCCCTCGGGGGTGCGCAGGTCGGCCGCCTCCAGCACCCGCTCCAGCCGGAACCCGAGGAACGGGCGCGCCTCCTTGACGGCCGCGGCCAGGGCGGCGGGGTCGGCGCGGGCCAGGTCGGCCGGGTCCTGGCCCTTCGGCAGGGCGGCCACGGCCACGTCTATCTCGTACTTCCGCTCCCACTCGTAGACCCGCTCGGCGGCCGCCTGGCCCGCGGCGTCGGCGTCGTAGGCCAGCACCAGCCGGGGGGCGAAGTTCTTGAGCAGCTGGACGTGCTCCTCCACCAGCGACGTCCCGCAGGTGGCCACCGCCTGGGGCACGCCCGACAGGTGCAGCCCGATGACGTCGGTGTAGCCCTCGCAGATGACGACCTCGCCCGAGTCGACGATCGCCCCCTTGGCCCAGTTCAGCCCGTAGAGAACCCTCGACTTCTTGTAGACGGGTGTCTCCGGCGAGTTCTGGTACTTCGGTCCCGGTTGCCCGCCGGCCCCGGCCGCCGCCCCCGGCAGGATCCGCCCCCCGAATCCCACCGCATCCCCTCGGGCGTCGAAGATCGGGAACAGGAGCCGGCCCCGGAAGAAGTCCTGGGCCCGGCCCGCCCGGTTGACGAAGCCCAGGCCCGTGTCGCGCAGCACGTCGGCAGGCAGGCGCAGGGCCCGCACCAGCGTGTCCCACCCCTCGGGCGCCCACCCCAGCCGGTAAGTCCGCACCACGTCGCCGTCGTAGCCCCGCTCGGCCCGCAGGTAGTGGCGGGCGGGCACCGCGTCGGGCGACGACAGGAGCCGCTGGTGGTACCACTCCACCGCTTTGCCCAGCGCCTCCCGCAGCGCCGCCAGCCGCTTGCGCTCGGCCGACGCCGGGCCGCCCTCGTCGTCGTAGCGCAGCTGGAGCCCGGCCCGGGCCGCCAACCGCTCGATGGCTTCGGCGAAGTCGAGGTGCTCGACCTCCCGCACGAACGTGATGACGTCGCCCTTGGCCCCGCACCCGAAGCAGTAGTAGAGGCCCTCGGCGGGGTTCACCGAGAACGACGGGGTCTTCTCGGCGTGGAACGGGCACAGCCCCTGGTACCGCCGCCCCACCCGCTTGAGGGCGATGTGCTCGCCGGCGATCCCGACGAGGTCGGACGCGGCCCGGACCCTGGCCACGTCCTCGGGCAGGATCCCCACGCGGGCAGAGTATCCATAGCTCTTTATCCTCGGGACGGGACCAACCCCGACCCCGCCGGGGTTGTAACAGGCGAACCACCGGCAGCGACGAAGGGACACCATGTTCTTCTCCCGGCACAAGACCACGATGCCCACCGCCGACGAGGCTCTTCCCGGGCGGGCCACCCCCATGCCGGTCCCCGAACGGCACCTCGTCAACGGAACGTCCCTCCAGCCCCCGTTCCCGGAGGGGACGGAGACCGCCGTCTTCGCCATGGGCTGCTTCTGGGGGGCGGAGCGGAAGTTCTGGCAGACCGAGGGCGTGGTCACCACCGCCGTGGGCTACGCCGGCGGCTACACCCCCAACCCCACCTATGAAGAGGTGTGCAGCGGCCGCACCGGGCACACCGAGGCGGTGCTGGTGGTGTTCGACCCCACCCGGGTCGGCTACGAGGACCTGCTGCGGATCTTCTGGGAGGGCCACGACCCCACCCAGGGCATGCGCCAGGGCAACGATGTCGGCACCCAGTACCGCTCGGCCATCTACAGCACGACGGACGTCCAGCAGAAGGCGGCCGAGGCGAGCCGCGACGCCTACCAGGAACGGCTGACCGAGGCCGGCCACGGCCAGATCACCACCGAGATCCGACCGCTGCGTTCGGGCCACGCAGGCCGGGAGGCCCCCACCTTCTATTACGCCGAGGGCTACCACCAGCAGTACCTGGCCCGGAACCCCAACGGCTACTGCGGCCTGGGGGGCACGGGCGTGAGCTGCCCCATCGGCCTCGGAGCCTGACCAGCCAAATCCCGCTCCAGCCCGAACGGCCGCATGCCGACATTTCACTCATGCGGAAGCACCTCACCACCACCCCCCTCGTCGGGCAGCTCCTCTTTGCCGAGGAAGGCGACGGGGCCATCACCGTCGACTGTCTGTTGACCCGGGAGGGCAGTGGAGCAGCGTCCGTTCCCGTCACGCTGGAGGCCCGCTTCCCGGGCCGAAGCCGGGCCGCCGCCGCTCTCGACCTGCTCTCGGCGTGGGCCGAACGAGGAGCCGGCGTGGAAGTCCGCATCACCGAGGGCCCCCGAGGGCCCGAAGTCGAGATCACAGTGGGCACGACCCGCCTCGTCCTCGAGCCCGAGGGCTGAGAATCGCCCGTCCCGCCGGCTGGACGGAATTCCCGGGCGCGGTACGCTGGGCCTCATAGTTCGTGGAGCCGGGCGGGCCCGGTGCGGGTGAAACAAGCCCTGGGACACCTGGAGGCGATCCACCGGCTGGCCGATGTGGCCGCCCGCGCCACCGATCCAGAGCCGATTCACCGCGAGGCGCTCGACGTCCTGATCGACGCGGTGGGCGCCGACCGGGCCGCTGTACTCCTTCTCGACGCCGGCGAGGACGGCCTGCATGGCCCCAACCCAGCCGACGCAGGAATGCGTTTCGTGGCCTGGCGGGGGCTGTCCGACGGCTACCGCGCCGCCGTCGGGGGCCACTCTCCGTGGCCACCGGACGCGGTCGACGCCCAGCCCGTCCTCGTACCCGACGTGGTCGCCGAGCCGTCCCTCGCCCCCCTGCTCGACGCCCTTCGGGCCGAAGGGATCGCCGCCGTCGGGTTCTTCCCCATGGTCTCGGGCGGGCGGCTGCTCGGGAAGTTCGTGCTCTACTTCGACCAGCCCCACCTGTTCGGCACCGACGAGGTCGAGCTGGCTCGCACGGTGGCCGCCCAGGTCGCCTTCGCCATCGCCCGGCACACCCTCGAGGCCGAGCTGCGCACCGCCAACGCCGCCCTCGCCGCCACCCTCGACGCCGTCACCGACGGGATCACCGTCCAGTCACCCGACGGCCGCCTCCTGTTCGCCAACGACGACGCCGCCCTCACCCTGGGCTACGCCTCGCCCGCCGACCTGATCGCGGCCGGCGTGAGCGCGGTCATGGAGCATTTCGAGGTGCTCGACGAGAACGGCGACCCGCTCGACCTCTCCCAGCTGCCCGGCCGCCAGGCCCTCCTCGGCCACGAACCTCCCGAGCGGCTCATCCGCTACCGCATCGCGGGCCGGCCCGAGGACCGCTGGTCGGTCGTCTCCGCCCGCCCCGTCCTCGACGACGAGGGGACGGTGCGCTTCGCGGTCAACGTCTTCCGCGACGTGACCGAGCGCCAGCGGTCCCTCCAGGCCCTCCACGAGAGCCAGCGCCGGCTGAGCATCCTCTCGGCCACGAGCCGGCGCCTGCTCGACCTGCCCCTGGACTACGCCACGATCCTGTCCCGGGTCCCCGACCTCTTCGTCCCCGACATGGCCGACGTCTGCTCGGTGCGGGAGGTCCCCGCCGACGGCGGCGACGTGGCCCGCGTCGTCGTCCGTCGCACCGACGGGATCGAGCCCGGCGCCGCCGAGAAGCTCCTCGCCTCACCCGACGCCGTCGTCGCCCCGCTGCAAGCCCGGGGCCGAACCTTCGGCGAGGTCAGGGTGGCGACCTCCGACCGCGAACTCGTCGAAGAGGTGGGACGGCGGGCGGCCCTCGCCCTCGAGCATGCCCTCGTCTACGAGGAGCGTTCCACCGTGGCCGCCACCCTCCAGCGGGCGCTGCTCCCGCCCCAGCTTCCCGCCATCCCGGGCATCGAGCTGGCCGCCCGCTACTCGACCGCCACCAGCGACGTGGGCGGCGACTTCTACGACGTGGTGCAGATCGGCCCCGCCCGCTGGCTGGTGGCAGTGGGCGACGTGTGCGGCAAGGGCATCGCCGCCGCCTCGCTCACGCCCATGGTCCGCTACACCATGCGGGCCTTCGCCGCCGACACGCCGTCGCCCAGCAACCTGCTGTCCCGCCTGAACGAAGCCCTGCTCGATCACCTCGATCCCGAGCGCTTCTGCACGCTGGCGTGCGGCTTCCTCGACGTGGCGGGCGACACCACCACCCTCACCATCTCGCTGGGCGGCCATCCCCGCCCGCTGCTCGTCTCACCCGCGGGCGGCGGAAACGTCCGGCCCGTCGGCATCCCGGGCACGCTGCTCGGCTCGCTGCCGTGGCCGACGCTGTCCGACCAGACGGTCACCCTCACCCCCGGTGACGCCCTCGTGGTGTTCACCGACGGCTGCGTGGGCGACGACCCGGTCGGCGCCGAACGTCAGCTGATCGCCACGCTGGAACGTGAGGCCGGCGGGTCGGCGGCCCGCCTGGCCGAGGCCGTCGAACAGGCGGCTCGGGCCGCGGTCCGCCACACCGACGACCTGACGGTGCTGAGCTGCCGGAGGGTCGGGGGCTAGACCCGCGTCGTCACGTCGTCGCGGGCGCCGCGACGAGCCAGAAACGCCACCCCGCCCAGCACTACGGCCGCGGCCAGGGCGCCCAGCAGCCAGCCCGGCACCGAGCTCTCGCCGCTCGTCCCGTCGGCCGAGCCGGCCACGACCTCGCCGTCGGAGCGCTCCTGCCCGGGGCCCTGCATCGTCATGTCGGTGCTGACGTCGGGCCCGCCGAAGAACGAGGTGGGAGGGGTGTTCTGCGCCAGAGCCGCCGCCCCCGTGACGAGGACGGCGGCGACCGCCA
>DASUXN010000240.1:0-4595 GCA_036377875.1 Acidimicrobiales bacterium | reverse complement strand
CGTCCCAGCCCCCCAACCGGGACTGGTCCCCCCCAGTCGATCTGGCGCGCCGGCGCGCCGCCGAATTCCGATTCGACGGCCGACGACGGACGCGCGGCACGCCGCAGTGCGTGTTCCTTGAGAAGGGACACCCCCGATGTCCGAACCCACGCCGGCTTCGCCGCCCGCCGACTCCAGGGGCACGTCGCCTGTGCCGCCCTCGGTCCCCCTCACTCCCGCCGGCGCCCCCCCGAGCCCCGCCGGCCCCACTTCTGCCGCAGCGGACGGCTCCGGGCCTGACGTCTCGGCTCCTGCGGCCGGAACTTCGGCGGCGCGCCGCCGGCGCCGTGGCCGCCGAGGCGGCCGCAACCGCCGGCCCGCGGGCGTCGGCTCAGGAAGCGCCCAGGGCGACGTCGAACACGACGACGGCGACGACGACGAGCGTCAGGACGGCAACGGCAACGGCTCCCGGCCCGCCCGCCAGGCCGGCCAGCGGGGCCCAAACGCGGGGGCCGGCCAGGATCGGGCCCGTCCGCCCTCGGCCGACGGCGATGGCCAGCGTTCCGGGCGGGGTGGCCGGGGCGAGCGCCGCGCCGCGGCGGTAGGCCCCGACCAGCCCGACCTGCCCGATCCGCCCCGGGAAGGACGAGCGTCGCCCGAGGCAGCCACCCGAGCCCTGGTCGGCAGGCCCCGGATCGGCGACACCCGGCCCGCACCCTCGGCCGGTAGCGGCGGGAACGACGGCGCCGGTCGGCCCCGCACGGGCGCCGGTACGGTGGCCGCCCGGTCCAAGGGCGGCGCCCCCGACGACGACGGTGGAGGCGGCCGCCGCCGCCGCCGTCGAGGCGGTCGTGGTGGCCGCGGTGGCGAGGGAGGCACGAGAGGCGAGGTCGTCGACGGGTCGCTCGACGACGCCGCGCCCGTCGTCCTCGACGAGGAGACCCTCGAACGCCGGCGTGGGAAGGAGCGCAAAGGACGCCCCGTGGGGCGCTACCTCATGGCCGTCCACAGCCGGCCCCACGCCACCCAGATCGCCGTGCTCGAGGGCCGGAGCCTCATCGAGCACTACGTCTCCCGCCCCGCCGACGACATGGCCCAGATCCACGGCAACATCTACCTGGGCCGCGTCCAGAACGTCCTGCCCGGCATGGAGGCGGCGTTCGTCGACATCGGCACGCCCAAGAACGCGGTGCTCTACCGGGGCGACGTCCAGTACGACCCCGAGGACGTCGACGAGAAGGGCGCCCCCACCTCCGCCCGCATCGAGGAGCTGCTGCGCCCGGGACAGACAGTGCTCTGCCAGGTGACCAAGAACCCCATCGGCACCAAGGGGGCCCGCCTCACCCAGGAGGTGTCGATCGCGGGGCGGTTCGTGGTCCTCATTCCTCGCTCGACGACCTACGGCATATCCAAGCGGCTGGCCGACGACGAGCGCAAGCGCCTCCGCCGCATCCTCGACGAGGTCCGGCCCGAGGGCCATGGCCTCATCGTGCGTACCGCCGCCGAGGGGGCGACGGCCGAGGAGCTGCGGCGGGACGTCGAACGGCTCAAGCGCCAATGGGCCCAGATCGAGGACCTGGCCGGCCGCTCGCGGGCGCCCTGCCTGCTCTACCGGGAACCGACGCTGGCGGTGCGGGTCATCCGTGAGGAGTTCAACCGCGACTACCGCGGCGTAATCCTCGACGACCCCGACCTCTACAAGGAGGTGCGGGAGTACGTGGAGGCGCTGATCCCCGAGCTGGCCGACCGGATCGAGCTGTACGACGAACCCGGCCTGCCCCTGTTCGAGCGCCAGCACATCCACGAGCAGCTCCACAAGGCCCTCGACCGCAAGGTCTGGCTCCCCTCGGGCGGGTCGCTCATCATCGAGCGCACCGAGGCGCTGACGGTGATCGACGTCAACACGGGCAAGAACGTGGGCACGTCCAATCTCGAGGCCACCGTCTTCGCCAACAACCTCGAGGCGGCCGACGAGATCGCCCGCCAGCTCCGCCTTCGTGACATCGGCGGGATCATCGTCATCGACTTCATCGACATGGAGATCAGGAAGAACCGCGAGGAGGTCCTACGCGTCTTCAAGGACGCCCTCGCCCGGGACAAGACCCGTACCCAGGTCTTCGACATGTCCGAGCTGGGCCTGGTGGAGATGACCCGCAAGCGCATCTCCGAGGGCCTGGTCGAGTCGTTCTCGGCCACCTGCCCGACCTGCGCGGGCCGGGGCATCGTCCTCGACGACACCCTTCTCTAGCCGGCCGACAGCTCGTCGGCAGCGGCGGTGAAGTAGCCGGCGGGAAACAGGTCGGGGGCGCGCTCGACCAGTTGCGCGCACCGCCGGTAGGCCGCCGCCGCTTCGGCGGGAGCCGCCCGGGCTTCCGCCTCGAGCCCCGCGTGCAGCGCCTCGGCCGCTCGCGCTTCGGCCGCGCCCACGGCGGTGAGGACGGCGGTCGCGTTCTCGGCCAGCACGGCCGCCCTCGCGGCATCGCCGGCCATCCGGGTCGCGCAGGCCAGGTTGAACAGGGCGAACCCCTCGATGCGCGGGTTGTCGTCCTCCTTGCCGTCCCGCTGGGCTTCACGCAGGGCGGCCAGGCCCTCGTCCAGCCGGCCGAGCGCGATGTGGGCCATGCCCTCCACGTTGCGGACGTACGCCAGCGGGTCGACGGCGTCGATGGTGGCGTACAACTCGACCGCCCGCTCGGCGTGTTCCAGCGCCTCAGAGGGGCGGCCGAACCGGAGGCAGGCGAGGGAGAGGCAGTCGTGGCCGCGCGCCTCGGCGTTGGCGTCGCCCAGCTCGACGCCCAGCGTCAGCAGGCGGTTCGCGGCCGACACGGCCTCGTCGAGTTCGCCGGCGTAGGAGCAGGTCAGGCTGTACTCGAGCAAGGCGGAGAACTGCGGCGCGGTCACCGCCGGGTCGTAACCGGCGACCACCTCCCGGAGGATCTCCAGCGCGTCGTCGATGCGTCCCAGGCGGCGGTTGGCTTCGCCGATCCACCCCTTGGCCTGGCGCTCGTTCTCCACGTCGCCCAGGTCGCGGGCCAGGGCCACCGTCCGCTCCATCCACTCGATGGCTTTCTCCGGTGGCCCGAGGAGGATGAACGCCTGGCCCATGGCGGCGGCGTGGAGCAACCGGAGCCGCTTGTCGCCGATGCGGCCCTCGAGCTCGGCGCGCATGGCCACGGCCTGGCGGGTGAACCCCCGCCAGATCAGGAACGGGATGTCTACCTCGGACAGCACCCGGGCGGCGCCGTCCACGTCACCAGCCGCCAGCCGGTGGCGGAACTCGGAGAGGTGAGGCTCGATGTCGACGAGCGTGCGCCACGTCTCGGGGGCGGTGCGGAGCTGGGCGTAGTAGTCCGCCGCCCGGCGTTCGAGGGTGGGCCGGGAGTACTCCCCCTCGCGAGGCAGTCGCTCGAAGACGATGTCTCGGTCGACGGGGTGGAGCGTGGCCGTCTTGGCCTGGCGGTCGGCGATCACCATCCGCGACCACACCAGTCGGGTCAGGATGCCGGGGACGTCGACGCCGGGGGCGAAGCCCGCCACGACGAACTCGACGGCCCACAGCGGCGCAGGCCGGCCGAGCACGGCGAGGGCGTCGACGACGGTGCGGGCGTCCGGTTCGAGGGTGCGGTAGGCGTCGGTGACGAGGGCGTTGACCACGTCCTCCTCGCCGTAGAAGCGGGCCAGTACCTCGTCGAGCTTGTCGAAGGGGTTGCGGGTCAGCAGCGTCGCCACCGCCTCCAGCGCACGGGGGACGCCGTGCAGGCGCGTGACGGCCTGGGCCAGCGCCTCCTCGGGCGCATCGCGAAGCAACAGCGAGCCACTTGGGTCGAGGTCGCGCAGCATGGCCACGCCCTCATCCGTCGAGAGGCCGGTGTCGATGGGGACGTGGTGGTCGTGGGCCCGGCACTCCGGCGGCAGGTCGAGGGGGACCCGGGTCGTCAGCAGAAGGCGGGCGTCGACGCGGGCCACCAGGCTACGTTCGACGAACTGGCGCAGCCCTTCGTCCACGATCCTCGCCCGCTCGTCGAGCAGGTCCTGGAAGTGGTCGAGCAGGATCACGTACACGCCGCCCGTGAGCGCCCGGTGCAGGCGGTCGATCTTCTCGGCCGGCTCGACGTTGAGCTGGCTCCACGTGCGGAGCAGGTCCTGCTCCTCGTCACCGCCGAGCATCTGGGCACAGCTGAGGAAGATTCGTTCCAGGGAGATCCCCGACGTCCGCGTGCTCAGGTAGACGATCCCGTCGACCGCCAGCTCTTCGCCGGCCTGGGGCCAGCGGTTGTCCTCCAGGCCCCCGAGCACGTTGCAGGCCAGGGCCGTCTTGCCGAGCCCGCCCGACGATCGAGACGAGGTTGGTCGACGGCGACGCCAGCAGCCGGCCCAGCGCCTCTATCTCGTTCTCCCGCCCGCGAAAGCGGGCCGACACGTCCAGCATGGGCTGGCCCACGATCCTTTCCCGCACGCGGTCGGCGCGGAGGTCGGCGGCCTGAGCGTTGAGCTCGCGCTGGTGGCGGATCCCGGTGGCGATGCGCTTTTCCTGGAGCCGTACGAGCTCCTGTTGCACCGCCACGCTGACCTTTCGCGCCAGCTCGTCGGGCGTGGTGAACGTCGACCGCAGGTGG
>DASUXN010000239.1:0-2674 GCA_036377875.1 Acidimicrobiales bacterium | reverse complement strand
GGCCGACCTCGACTGGGGCGGCTTCTTCCCCTTCTCGCCGGAGGCGGGCACGTACGCCGTGGACCTCGACGGCCAGGTCGAGCCCGCGCTCGTCGCCGAGCGCCTGGCCGAGGTCTCCGAGCTGCAGGACCGCATCACCGCCGCCCGTCGAGCGTCGCTGATCGGGCGGAACGTCGAGGTCCTGGTCGACGAGCGGGGAGTGGGACGCACACACCGCGAGGCGCCCGAGATCGACGGGATCGTCCACCTGCCCGACGACCTCGAGCCTCGGACGTTCGCCACCCTCACCGTCACGGGGGCGGCGGGGCCCGACCTGTCGGCGGCGAAGGCGGGCTAGGCGTCGTGGCGACCCAGGGGTACGGCCCCTCGGCCCTGGCCACGCCGGCCAACGCCATCACCCTGGCCCGGGTGGCGGCCACGCCCTTCCTCGTGGTGTTCATCCTGTCCGACGGGCCGGGCTGGAGCCTGTTCGTGGCCTGGATCGTCCTCGCCGCCACCGACGTGTTCGACGGCTGGCTGGCCCGCCGCCAGGGCGTCACCCGCTCTGGCGCGTTCCTGGACCCGCTGGCCGACAAGGTCGTCGTGCTGGCGGCCATGGCCGCCCTCGTATCGATCGACCGCATGTGGTGGGTGCCGGTGGCCATCATCGGGCTACGGGAGCTGGCCATCAGCGCCTACCGGTCCTACGTGGGGCGCCGAGGCGTTTCGGTGCCGGCCCGGGGGCTGGCCAAGGCGAAGACATGGGTGCAGGTGATCGCGGTGGCGCTGGCCCTGGTTCCGGCGGAGAGCGACGCCTACGGCGACCTGGTGGCGGGGGTGCTGTGGGCGGCGGCGGGGATCACGGTCGTGACCGGCGCGCAGTACCTCCTGGACGGACGGCACGTGGTCCGTGCGGTGTGAGATCGTCTCGGTAGGAACCGAGCTCCTGCTGGGACAGGTCGTCGACACGAACTCCGCCTGGATCGGCGACCAGCTGGCGATTGCCGGCATCGACTGCCACTTCCAGACCCGGGTGGGCGACAACGAGGGGCGCATCGCCGAGGTGTTGCGCGTCGCCCTCGATCGCAACGACGCCGTCGTCGTGTGTGGCGGGCTCGGTCCCACCCAGGACGACATCACCCGCGAGGCCATCGCCGGGGCGCTCGGCGTCCCTCTCGTGCGTGATCAGGCCATGGTGGAGAGCATCCGGGCCATCTTCGAGTCCCGCCGCCGGAGAATGCCCGAGATCAACGCCCGCCAGGCCGACAGGCCGGAGGGGGCGGCCTTCATCCCCCAGATCCGGGGGACGGCGCCCGGCCTGATCTGCGAGGGCGGCGCCGGCAAGGTCGTCTACGCCGTTCCTGGCGTGCCCCACGAGATGGAGGAGATGTTCCTGCGGGCGGTGGCGCCCGATCTGCGGCGGCGCTCGGGCGACCCCTCCGTCATCCTCAGCCGCCTGCTGCGCACGTGGGGGCTGTCGGAATCGGCGTTGGCCGAGAAGGTGGCGCCCCGCGTGGATGCCCAGGAGAACCCCACCATCGCCTTCCTGGCCCAGGGGATCGAGGGCATCAACCTGCGGCTGACGGCAAAGGCCCCGGACCGGAACACCGCCCTCGCCCTGCTGGACGGCGAGGAGGTCGCGTTGCGGGCGCTGTTGGGGCCGGTCCTGTTCGGCGTCGACGAGAAGAAGATGGAACGGGTGGTGGCCGACCTGCTGCTCGAGCGGGGGCTGACCGCGGGAGTGGCCGAGTCGCTGACCGGCGGCATGGTGGGCGCCCGGCTGGCCGAGACGGAAGGGGCGAGCGCGTGGTTCCGGGGCTCGATCGTGGCCTACGACAGCGAGGTCAAGTACGACCTGCTCGACGTCCCTGAGGGGCCCGTCGTGACCGCGGAGGCGGCGGAGAACATGGCCATGGGCGTGTGCAAGGCCCTGCGGGCGGACGTGGGCATGGGCCTGACCGGTGTGGCCGGCCCCACCACCCAGGAGGACCAGCCGGTGGGCACGGTGTTCCTGGCCGTGGCCATCAAGGGACGGACGGAGGTGCGGGAGCACCACTTTCCGGGTGACCGCCAGCACGTCCGCCAGTTCGCCACCATCTCCGTGCTCGACCTCCTGCGCACCCGCCTGCTGGCAGGGGAGTGAGGCTCTTCGTCGCCGCCTGGCCGCCCGCCGAGGTCGTTTCCCTGCTGGCCGAGCTGCCACGGCCGGCCGTGAAGGGCGTGCGCTGGACCCGGCCCGACCAGTGGCACGTCACCCTGCGGTTCCTGGGCAACGTCGACGACGTGGAGAGCGTGGTCGAGGCCCTTCGTGCTGTCAGGGCGGCCCGTGCGACTGCGGTCATGGGCCCGGCCGTGGGTCGGTTCGGGCACCGCGTCCTGCACGTGCCCGTCGAGGGACTGAAAGAGGTGGCCGGCGCAGTGGTGGCGGCCACAGCGGGGATCGGCGAACCGCCCGACGACCGGCCCTTCCGGGGGCATATCACGCTGGCTCGGGTGGCCGACCGAGCCCGGGTGGACCTGCGGCCCCTGGCGGGGACGGCTCTGTCGGCGTCGTGGCCGGTGGACGAGGTGGCGCTGGTCGTCAGCCGGCTCGCTCCGACGGGGGCCCGCTACGAGATCGTCGACCGGTTCACGATCGCGGTCTGACGCCCGCCCGGGCCCATCGCCGGCGGCGGGCCGAGGGCGATCGCCACCA
>DASUXN010000238.1:0-5719 GCA_036377875.1 Acidimicrobiales bacterium | reverse complement strand
GTGGCGACTTCGCCGTCGTGTTCTCGAATGTCCCCGTCCCGGCCCCGGTGGTGGGTGCCTACCTGGCGGGCATGAGCGCCGCCTTCTCCGGCATACAGGCCGCGCTTCCGCCCGGGTCCCAAGTGGCCGTCGTGAACGTATGCTTCTGAGGCTCGTGCTCAAGCGGCTGCTCGTCCTCTCCTCGGTCACCGTGGCGCTCACGGGCGTGATCGGTGTGCCTCCGGCATCGGCCACCCACACCGCCCTGTGCCTGGGCAGTTACTTCGCCGACCGAACGCCCCCCGGCGCCGGAGGCGGCGACTACGGCTTCCAGGTGCCGCCGGTCACCCTGCCAACCACCGTTGTGAGCTCCTACGTGAGCGCCGTCAGCTCCGCGTTCGCTGCTCTGGAAGCCAGCGAACCGGCGGGGACAACGGTGTTCCGCAACGTTCTCTGCGTCCTCATCACCCCATAAGCAGTCAACCCCGACCCGGTTCCATGCCAGGGAGGACCCCGCGTGCGGCACTCGTCACGATTGTCGTCGGTCTCGCCGTCGCGACGCTCGCTGGTTGCCGGGGGGAGGATCGACCCGAGGTCGTCAACGTCCCCCGGGATGCCAAGACGATCCGGGCCGCCATCGAGGCGGCCCATCCCGGTGATCTCGTCCTTGTGCAGCCTGGCGTCTATCGCGAGGAGGTCGAGATCGACAAGCCGCGCATCACCTTGCGCGGGATCGACCGCAACGAGGTCGTCATCGACGGAGAGTTCACGCGCCCGAACGGGGTGGTGGTGACGGGCGAGGGCAGTGCGGTGCAGAACCTGACCGTCCGCAACGCGCTGCTCAACGGCGTCGTGGTCAGGAGCGAGGGGGAGGGCGGCCAGACGGCCGGCGGCGGGTACGGAGCGCTGGACCCGCCCCCGGACCGCCCGCTGCGGGGGTTCCTCGTCGACCACGTGACCGCCTACAACAACGGGCTCTACGGGATCTACGCCTTCAACGCCCGGCAGGGAACCATCCAGAGCTCCTACGCCTCTGGGATGGCGGACGCCGGGATCTACGTCGGTCGGTGCAAGCCGTGCGACGTGGTGGTGCGAGGCAACGTGGCCGAGCGGAACGCAGTGGGGTACGAAGCGGTCAACGCCAGCGGGCCCCTGTACGTCTACGGCAACCGTTTCACTGGCAACCGGGTGGGGGTCACGACCAACTCTCACCGCCTGGAGGCGTTCGTCCCGCAGGAGGACGCGCACATCACGGGCAACGTGATCGGCGCCAACAACCAGGAACTGGCCCCCGCCCAGGCCGAAGGAGGGTTCGGCATCGGGCTGGGCATCGCCGGCGGCACCCGCAACACCGTGGCCAGGAACCTGGTGGTGGCCAACCGGACGGCGGGCGTGGTCTTGGCCAGCGAGGGCGACCTGGCGCCGGTGGGAAACCGGGTCATCGGCAACGCCTTCACCGCCAACGGCGTGGACGTGGTGTACGCGACGACGCCGGCCGCTCCAGGCAGCGGGAACTGTCTCGAGGGGAACGCCCTCGCTTCGGTGCTGCCGCCGTCGCTGCCGACGACCTGCCAGGGGTCGGTCGGAGCTCCTTCCGGGGTGCCGCTCCCGGCCACGGCGGCCCCACCGGGCATCGCTTCTCGCGACGTCCAGCCCCCGCCCCCGCTGCGGAACCTGCCCGATGCCGCCACCGCGCCGCCGCCGACCACTTCAGGGCTGCCTGGCCCGGTCGACCTGAGCGCGGTCGGCGTGCCGGAAGCCGACCTCCTGGCCGACCAGAGCACCATCCGCTGGTGAGCTGGTTGAGCTGGTGAGCGGGCGGCGCACGGCTGTCACGTGGCTGGTCGCCGGGGCCGCCGCCGTCGCCGGTATCGCCATCGTCGGGGCGATCCTGGTTCGTGCCAACGACGGCGGGGCTCCGTCACCCTCCTCCTCCGGGCCCCGTCCCGTCACCGCCGCCGAGGCCGACCGGTTGGCGGTGATGCGGTTCCTCCTCCACCAGGGCCGGGGCGTGCACTTCCGGACCCACGTGAGCACCGCCGGCAACGTGGTGTCCGTCGCCGGACTTCTCGACTTCCACGGACCTGTCGGGTACGGGCAAGTGTCCAGCGCGGGTTCGTCGTTCACCCTCCAGTGGACCAAACGTTCGTTGGTCGCCTGGCCAGCCGCCGAGACGATCTCCGAGCCTCCGCCCGACCTGCCGGCGGGCTCGCCCACCGCTCGCCCCCTGGCCCCCGCCCAGAGCGCGGTCGACACCGTGCTGGCCCTTCTCCTCGAACTGGGACTCGACCGGCCCGACAACGCCCAGCTGATCAGGGCCAACGGGGCGCGGTGGGTCCGGTCCGACACCATCGCCGGGACCCGAGTGGACGTGCTGCAGGGCCCGGCCGCCACCGCTGATTCAGCCGCCTCCGGCGGTCCTCTGACCTACTGGGTGGACGCCACGGGCCGTCTTCTGCGCGTCGAGGCTTACCTGGGCGGCGGCGGTAGGCCGACCGCCGTCGACCTCGACGCCGGGTCGTTCACCCCCTTCCCCCGCGCCGCCGACTTGCCTGCCTGACCCCTGGCCGGGCCGCCAGTGCCTTGCTAGCGTCAGCCGGCACGGAACGGAGGCGGGCCATGGGGGGCGTCGGCGGTAGTCCCGGAACGCCGTCACCGGTGGCGGTCCGGCGCCTGGCTGTTGTCAGCGTCCTCTTCCTCGCTCTGACCGGTGTGTCGCTCGTGGTCAGACCGGCTCCGGCCCTCGCCGTCAACGGCACGGTGGCCGGCACGGTCTTCGAGGACTACAACGCCAACGGCCAGATGGACGCCGGAAGCACCGCCCCGGCCTCGGCCTCGGCCACCGACGTCGGCGTCAAGGGCGCCTCGGTCACCGTCACCGACTCGGCCGACCAGGTCGTCGGCTCGGGGACGACCGGCCCCGGAGGCACGTTCACCATCCCTGTGACGGCGGCGGCCACCAACGACGTCCGGGTGCAGGTCACGCCGCCGGCGGGGTACACGAGCGGGCCCCAGGGACCGGATTCGGCCACGACCGTCCAGTTCGTCGACCTCACCAGCGCGGCGGCCGGCGCCGTCGGCGTGGGCCTTGTCCGCCAGGGGAACTACTCCCCCGACGGGCCCAGGCTGCTCAGCGTGCTCCAGGTGGCGGCCGTCAACGGGAGCTCGCTCATGTTCGTCAACCAGGCGGCCGAACCGACCCTGGTGAGCAGCGGATACGCCGACCGGGGGACCGCCGGCACGACGCCCGAGGCCCACGCCGCGGACACCGGCGCCATCTGGGGACTGGGTCAGCTCGACGCCAGGTACGCCTTCACCGGCGCCTACTTCAAGCGCCACGCCTTCACCGGCCCGGGCGGGTTGGGGGCGATCTACCTGACGGATCTGGCGGGCGGCCCCAACGTCACGCTGTGGACGACCATCCCCAACCCGGGGGTGAACCCGCGGCCCAACGAGGGCGGGATGACCGCCGACGACTGGTTCCACGACGCCGCCGCTTACCCCGAGGTGGGCAAGATCGGGCTGGGGGGCATGGCCATGGCGCCTGACCACGCCTCGCTCTACGTGGTGAACCTCAACACCAAGTCCCTCTTCGAGGTGCCCGTTCTGCGGGGCGCCGGAGGGGTGCCCGTCGCCGGGAGTGAGGTCGACTACGCCCTTCCCGTGTCCCTCCCGGGCGCAACCGCGGGCTGCTCCAGCCAGGCGAACGTCCGGCCGTTCGGCGTGAGCGTGCAGAACGGCTCCGTCTGGGTGACCCTCACCTGCACTGGCCCGGCCGTGGCCGACCTGCGGGGCTACGTCTACCGCTTTGACGTGGTCACCAAGGCGTTCGACGGCTCGCCCGCATTCGAGATGGCCCTGGGTGGGTATCCCCGGGGCAGCACGTTCGTCGTGCCCGCGGCATGGAACCCCTGGGACGACGTGACCTGGCCAGCCTTTGGCGGGAATGCCTCCAAGCCGCAGCCGCTTCTGTCGGATGTCGTGTTCGACTCGAACGGCGACATGACCATCGGGATCAAGGACCGGTTCGGCGACGAGGCCGGCAGCCGGGCGGGGAGCCCGAACCCGTTGGACAACACGAAGTACGACGGGTTCCCGGCCGGTGACGTCCTACGAGCATGCCGAAACGCCGCCGATACGGCGTGGGTTCTAGAGAGCAACGGGGTGTGCGGCACCCGCACCGGCGCCCGGGTGGCGAGCGGCAAGGGCCCGGGAGGTGGTGAGTTCTACGCCGACAACTTCGTGGTGTGCTGCCACGACCAGGTCTCCCTCGGAGCGCTCCTCCAGCTGCCAGGCTACGGCGAAGTCATCAACACTGCCTTCGACCCGGGGCTCGCCATCGTCACCGAGGGCTACCGCTTCTACTCCAACACGGACGGAAGGGTGAACGGCTTCCACCAGATCCGGGGCAACCCCGGCTCCACGGGGGGAGGTTTCGGGAAATCGGGCGGGCTGGGCGACATGGCGGCCTTGGTGGCGGCCGCGCCGCTCGAGATCGGGAACCGGGTGTGGTCGGACTCCGACGGTGACGGGATCCAGGACGCGGGCGAACCGCCGCTGGCCGGCGTCACCGTCAATCTCTATGCCGCCGACGGCGTGACACTGCTGGCGACGGCGGTCACCGACGCGACCGGCACCTACTACTTCACCAACGCCGCCGGCACGAGCACGCCCAGCGCGATCTTCGGCGTCACCGGCCTCCAGCCGGGTACCGGCTACGTGGTGCGGCTGGACAACCCAGCGGACGCTGCCGCCGGCGGCCCCCTGGCCGCCTTGAGGCCGACGGCGACCGGGGTAGGGACCGATCCGCAGATCGACTCCAACGGCGTCCCGGCGGCAGGGTCGGAAGCGGTGCTCACCACCGGCGGGGAGGGCGTCAACGACCACAGCATCGACTTCGGCTTCGTCACGCCCGCGTCGCTGGGCGACTTCGTTTGGGACGACCTGGACGGCGACGGGGTGCAGGACCCGGGCGAGCCGGGGATTCCGGGCGTTCCCGTCCGGCTGTTCCAGGGCGCCACCGAGGTGGGGTCCACCGTTACGGACGCCAGCGGCCGCTACCTGTTCCCCAGCCTCGCTCCCGGCACCTACCACGTCGGCTTCGACGCGCCGCCCGGTCGCACCCCGTCTCCGAGAGATACGGGCCCGAGCGACGGGCTCGACTCCGACGCCGACCCGGCGGGATTGACGGTGGACACGGTCCTGTTGCCGGGCGAGAACGACCTGACCTGGGACGCGGGTTTCGTCCGAACGTCGCCGACGACCGAACCTCCCACCACCACCACGACATCACCACCACCACCGCCGACGGTCCCCACGGAGACGAAGGGGCCTCGGTTCTTCGGCGAGAACCTGTCCAAGACCGGCGCCGACATCGGGGACCAGCTGCGTATGGCGGGCACGGTCGTCGCCATCGGAGCGGTGCTACTCGTGGCCGCCCGCCACCGCCGAGGGGGCTTGCCGCGGCGCGCCCGGCGGCGCGCCGAGTTCGAGGAGTGGGCCCGGAGTGCCCCGTTCGAAGAGGTCATGTCCTTCATGGGGCGCCTGTAGCCCCACGCGCCACGAATTCGTCAGCGATCTGCGGTAGGGCCTCCTGACGCGGCCCTGTCAAGGTCCCCCCCTTCGGCGGGACGCATGGGGACGCTCGGCCGGTCATGTCGGCCACGGCGTTCGGGCCACGCAGGCCGGCCACGGCTCCGGGTCCGGCGGCGGGCGCGCCGATCGACATCGGCCACCACTC
>DASUXN010000237.1:0-4668 GCA_036377875.1 Acidimicrobiales bacterium | reverse complement strand
GCGTCCCCGGGCCCATGCGCACCGCGCCGTCGCTCAGCCGCTCGACCTCGCTCATGACGGCGTAGCCGTGTTTCTCGCCGCCGCTGAGGGCGACGAGGATGTGCAGCGTCGCCGACGGCAGCGGGAGGAACTCCTCTGGTGCCTTGCCCTGCGCCACGCTCGCTCCTGTATCGACGTTCGATGTATCGGTTGTCGATACAGTGGACCTCGCCAGCCCGGATGTCAAGAGGCCTCGGTTAGCCTCCTGGCGGACAGCGGGAGGGATGCCTTCGGGCGCCTCCGAGCGGAGCAGCGCAGAACGCACGATGACCGTTGATCGATCCCTGGAGGCGGATGTCCTGCGTACCTCCGAGTGCGGCATTGCCGCTTCAAAGCGACCTCCCTCCCGCTCCCTCCTCGATCCCCTCGCCACCGACGCCCCGTGGCTGGCCGCAGTCGACGTGTTCCGCACCCGCCATCCCCGACGCCATCAGCGGATCGCCGACTACGAGCGGCTGCTGGCGGCGGGCGAACACCGCCGGATCGGCGAGGACGTGCTCGCCGGTCGCCACCGGCCCGCTCCCCCCGTCGAGCGCTGGCTGAACAAGGCCGACGGCCGCAAGAAGCGCGTCTTCTCCTATCCCGCGCCGGACGAGCTGTTGTTCCGCGTGGCCAACGCCCTCCTCCAGCCCGCTGCGGCCCACGCCGCCTCTCCCTGGTGCCGGTCGTTCCTCCCCGGGGGTGGGGCCCGCTCCGCCTTCAAGGGCGTGCTGGCCGACCCCGACGTGGCCGCCAAGGCCTCCCTGCGACTCGACGTGCGCAACTACTTCAACTCGATCGACGTGAACGACCTGGTCGCCCGCCTTCCCGAACCGTTCGCCACCGGCCCGGTCCGGGCCCTGCTCGTCGCCGCCCTCCTCGACGACCGCGTCGAACGCTCCGACGGCACGGCCGCCAGCGAACGTCACAAGGGGGTGATGGCGGGCACCCCGCTCGCCCCGCTCCTCGCCACCCTCTACCTCCGCGACCTCGACGACGAGGTCGCCGCCTGGGCCACCTACGCCCGCTACAGCGACGACATCGTCGTGCTCGCCCCGCCCGCCGACCTGCCTGCGCTCGAAGCCCTCGTCCGCACCCGCCTGGCCGAACGCGGCCTGGTGGTCAACGAGTCCAAGTCGTCGGTCGCCGCTCCCGGCGACCCGTGGGACTTCCTCGGTTTCCGCTACCGCGAGGGCGCCGTCGGGCTCGCTCCCCACACCGAACACAAGCTCAAGGCCCGCGCCACCCGCCTGGCCCGCGCTCTCCACCGCTGGCGCCAGCAGTCCGGCGCGACCCAGGACCGCACCGCCCGCGCTTTCCTGCGCCGCACCAACGCCCGGCTATACGGCATCCCGGCGGAGCGGGCGGACTTCTCGTGGGCGACGTGGTTCCTTCCCATGCTCGACAGCCCCGACCGGCTCGCTCCCCTCGACGCCCACGTCCAGCGCGAGGCCCGCTACGCCGCCACCGGCCGCCGTACCGCCCGCACCCGGCGCACCCTCCCCTACGCCGCCCTGGTCGACGCAGGCCACCTGCCCCTCGTCCCCGCCTACTGGGCCCTCCGCGACGGCGTGGCGGCCTACGAGGCGCTGGTCGCCCGCCGCACCGCTACGCCGAGGCCAGGTTCTCGCTGACGGTGCGGGCCAGCGAGGTCCGCCATGCATCGTCGAGCCCGGACGTCTCCAACACGACCCGCTTGCCGCCCGCGCCCAGGAGCACCACCGTGCGCCCGTCGGGAAGCTCCCCGGTCATGGCTCCGGGGACGCCCGCCAGCGGCGCCACCCCTACCGGCGGCACCCAGGCCTCGTGCTCGGGGTACAGCTGGTAGAAGAGCCCGAGAGAGCGGAGCCCGCTCGTCCACCGCCGCCCCATGCCGTAGGGCTCTTCGACTATGACGCTCCTCGTGCTGTGGGGCACACCCGCCTGGTCGCGCTGGTCGACGGGCAGCACCGCGGCAGGGTCGACGAGGCCGCGTTCACGCCATCCCGGCCGCCCGAGCATCCCCTCCACGTAGGGCGTGCCCATGCGGGGGCCGGCGGCCACGTCGGCGGCCACGCCGCCGCCCCCGCGACCGCCGCCGTCATCGCTCCCGCCACCCGACGAGGTTCGCTCCTTGGCCTGGTCGAGCGCCTGTTCCGCCTTCTCCAGCGCCTGCTCTGCCAGCTTCTTGGCTCGATCGAGAAAGCCCATGCAGCGACGGTACCCCTACACGGCGATCACCGGATCGGTGCCGACCTGGTACGGCACCGACGTGACCACCGTCCCCGGCCGGTCGAGCAGTGCGACCTTCAGCGCCAGCGCGCTCTGACCGTGGAGCACGTTGGCCGGGCTCCGCAGCCCCACCACGAACTCGGGGATCACCACGGTCAGGGTGGACACGTCCCACCGGGTTGCGATCTCGTCCAGGAACCGCTCCAGTGGCGCCACCAGCTCGCGGTACGGGGAAGCGATGATCTCCAGAGGCACGTCGATGCCGAGCTCCTCCCACTCCCGCTCCAGCAGGCCCAGCGCCTCGTCGTCGAAGGCCACGTGGGCGGCGACCAGGTGGTCGGGCGCCACCGAGCGCGCGTAATCGAGGGCGCGAAGGGTGCCCTTGTGCACCCGCCCCACCAGCACGACGGCGGCGTGGCGCTGGAGGCGAACCTCCACCGGTCCGGGTTGCACGGCGAGGGCCCGGTCCATCGCCAGGTAGTGACGGTGGATTCCCCGGAAAACGAACAGGATGGCGGGAACTACGACGATCGGCAGCCATGCTCCCACCGCGAACTTCGTGACGGCCACGATGACGAGGACCGTGCCAGTAGCGACCGCTCCAACTGCGTTGATCACCACGCCTCGCCGCCACCTCGGTTGGCGCCGCCGGCGATGGTGGCGCACCATGCCCGCCTGGCTGAGCGTGAACGAGGTGAACACGCCGACCGCGTAGAGCGGGATCAACAGCGTGGTGAGCCCCCGGAACGCCACCAGCAGGGCGCCCGCAGCCACGGCCAGGAAGAGGATGCCGTTGGAGAACACGAGACGGTCGCCCAGATTGGCGAACTGGCGGGGGAGATAGCCGTCCCGGGCGAGGATGCTCGACAGCCGGGGGAAGTCGACGAAGGCCGTGTTGGCCGCAAGCACGAGGATGCCGGCGGTGGCGAACTGGAGCAGGGTGTGCATCGGTCCCTCTCCGAACACCGCCCGTCCCATCTGCGATATCACCGTCTCGTCATGGCTCGGGTAGGGGGCGAGGTGGCTGGCCAGTATGGAGACGCCAAGGAACAGCGTCCCGAGGATGCAGGCCATGGTGGTGAGGGTGGTGGCCGCATTGCGGGACTCGGGTCGGCGGAAGGCAGGGATTCCGTTCGAGATCGCCTCCACGCCGGAGAGCGCCACCGCCCCCGAAGAGAACCCACGCAGGACGAGAAAGAGCGTCAGTGACCCGCCCGCCTGCGCCACGCCGTGCGCCGCCTCTGCGTCGAAGGGCACCGCGTCGAGATCTCCGAACCACGCCCGAGCCAGGCCGTAGCCGACCAGCGCGGTCAGCGAACCGATGTACACGTAGGTCGGGAGGGCGAACAGCCGGCCCGACTCCTTCAGACCCCGTAGGTTCCCGAGCGTGAGCACCACGACGAATCCCAGGCAGATCAGCACCCGGTCTCCGGCCAGGTGGCGGAAGGCGGGGAGGGACACGATGGCGGCCACGCCGGCCGATACCGACACGGCGACCGTCAGGATGTAGTCGACGAGCAGCGACGCCCCCGCCACGAGTGACGGGTACTCGCCCAGGTTCTCCCGGCTGACGATGTAGGCGCCGCCCCCGTTCGGGTAGGCGAAGATCGTCTGCCGGTAGGAGGTCACCACGATCACCAGCAGCGCAGCGACGGCCAGGGCCATGGGGACGAGCTTCGACAGGCCCAGGGCGAGGCTCGACGCGCCCACGGCCGTGACGAAGAGGATCTCCTCGGTGGCATAGGCGGTGGAGGAGATGGGGTCGGAGGAGAAGGTGGCGAGGGCGACGCGCTTGGAGAGCCGCTGGTCCTCCTGTTCCCCCGACGACAGGGGCTGGCCGACCATCAACCGCTTTAGCACGGCACCTTCTCCTCCGACGAGCTGTCATATGAGTCAACGCCCGGTGCGCGTAAAGAAGGCGTAAGAAGTGCGGCCGACGCGCAAGGATCGCGCAAAGATCGTGGGATGAATGGTCTGTCGGCAAGGGATCCGGCGCCGGCCCTCGGCCTCGCCGCAGGCATCGCCCTCGCTGTCCTGGCGACCCTCGCCCTTCTGCCTTGGCGCGAAGACGTGCGCCTCGCCACCCCCGCCCTCGTGCTCGTCCTGCCCGGGGTCGTCGCCGGCCTGATCGGGGGGCGGCGGCCCGCCCTCGCCAGCGCGGTGGTCGCCGCCATCGCCTTCGACCTCGCCTTTCTGCCGCCGTACTGGGCGGCGACGGTCGATCTGGTCTCCGACGGCGTGGCCCTGGCCGTCTTCCTCGCGGTCGCGGCCACGGTCGGCACACTGGTGGCGCGCGAGGTCAACCGCCGGCGCGCCGCCGACCGCTCGGCGGCGGACCTTCAGGCGCTCCACGACCGCTTCGACCAAGTGCTGGCAGAGCGGGAGCGGCTGGCCGAGGAAGCCACCCGCCTGACCGTGCTGGAGCAGGTGGACGAGCAG
>DASUXN010000236.1:0-2107 GCA_036377875.1 Acidimicrobiales bacterium | reverse complement strand
GATGCGGGCGACGGTGCCGGCCATTGGATCTCCTCTTCGTGCGACGGACGGGCGACCGCCAGTCTGCCGCGTCTGAGCTCAGGCCAGGTCGACCAGGACGGAGGCGGCCACGGCCGCGGGCTCCTCCAGCGGCCCGAAGTGGCCGAGGTCGTCGAAGACCCGCAGTCGGCCGGCGGGCAGGGCGTCGACCTGGGCCTGGGCCCGCACGGGGGTGATGGCATCGGACCGGCCACCGGCGGCCACGACGACCGGGCAGGCCACCTCGGCGAGGCGGGTGAACCGGTCGCCCTCCACCGCCCGGCGGTAGACGGCCGCCTCGGACTCGGGACGGCACCGCAGGGTGACCGATCCGTCCGGTCGGGGTTCGAACCCGCACTCGACGTAGGCCCGGAGGGCGTCGGGCGCCAGCGCCGACATCGGGGGCTTGGACCGGAAGTTCTCGTACGCGTCCTCGGCCGACGGGAAGGTGTGCCGCCGCTTGCCCGCGCCCGCCGCCAGCCACTCGGCCCGATCCCGGGCGACTTCGGGTTGCGGCCAGACGATGGGCTCGTAGCACCAGAGGGACTCGAACGTCCCCGGCCGCTCCGCTTCGGCCAGCAGCAGCGCCGCCCCTCCCGACGAGTGCCCGAGGGCGACCAGCGGTCGGGCTGTCGCCGAACCGCCGCCCAGGCCGTCCACTGCGGCCAGCACGTCGTCGGCGAACCCCGACCAGTCGTAGTCCACGGCGTCGGGCGTCACGGACAGCCCGTGGCCCCGCAGGTCGACGGCCCAGCACCGGAACCGCGCACCCAACACCGATGCCAGCGGCCGGAACACGGGCCCGCAGAAGCCGGTGGCGTGGACCAACAGCAGGCCGACGCCGTCCGGGCGTCCTCCCAAGTCGTGCACGGCCAGCTCCACCCCGTCCGACGAACGGTGACGTTGCGGGGGCATGGGCGGGTCACGGTAGCGTGCTCCGATCGCCGATCCGACCGAAGTCGCCGCCGTCCTGGCCGCCAACGCCTCCTTCTACGGCGCGTTCGAGAACCGTGACCTCGACACCATGAGCGCCCTCTGGGAGCACAGCGACCGGGTCGTCTGCACCCATCCCGGATGGGCCAGCCTGCGGGGGTGGCCCAAGGTCTCCGCCTCGTTCTTCGCCCTGTTCCAGAACTCGGAGCAGATCCAGTTCATCCTCACCAACGAGCGGGCCCATGTGATGGGCGACGTGGCCTGGGTGACGATCGACGAGAACATCCTCGACGTGGACGGCGCCACCACCGTCGCCGCCCTCAACCTCTTCGTGAAGGGGGCCGCCGGCCGCTGGGTCATGGTCGCCCACCACGGCTCGCCTGTGACCGCCTCGGCCGAGGCGCCGCAGGTCGAGGAAGGCGGCCCGTCCGACCCCCTGGACCTGTAGGTCCGGAGCCACCCGCCGCGCCGTAGGGCTAGAGCTTCAGGCGCTGCTGGGAGTACGGCGCCGGCGGGGGAGGAGGGTCGGGCTCGGGCTCCTCGCCCCGCAGCAGCTGGGCCAGCTGGGCGGCGTTGTCGACGGCGTGGTCCCGGTAGCAGTTGTTCATGAGGGCGTGGACCTCGCGCGCCGACGAGGCCAGCTCCTGCAGCTTGGGCACCCACTCCTCCAGCTCGGCCACCGAGTAGCGGTAGCGGAACCGTTCGGCGGCGGTCGGCGTGGAGCGCTCCCAGGTCTCGGCGTTGCGGCCGTGGAAGCGCACGACGGCCAGATCGGACGTGGCCGCGATGACGGGCGGGACGGACGACGGGAAGCCCTGGGGCTCGTCCACGCACACGTAGGACAGGTTCAGCTCTTCGAGCAGCTCCATCGTCGCCTCGCACCCCTCGCCCTCCAGCCAGCGGGCGTTGCGGAACTCGACGCAGCCCCGGTAGTCGCCCAGGCGATCGGCGATGCGACGTATCTCGTCGCGGTTCTCGTCCTTGGGGCCGAACCAGCGGGGGAACTGCACCAGCACCGCTCCCAGCTTGCCGGCCTGGGCGAGGGGGCGGAGGGCGAACAGGAAGCGGTCCCACACCTCCTCCATCGCTTCGGGCGGGAGGTGGCTGTCGTAGAGGCGCCGCTTGTCCCGGAACTCCGGGAGGACGGCCTCCTGGA
>DASUXN010000235.1:0-3694 GCA_036377875.1 Acidimicrobiales bacterium | reverse complement strand
GCCGACCTGCTTCTCCCCACGCCGTTGGGCCTGTCCGCCCTCGTCTTCACCCTGATCGGGTACACCGTCGGTCTGGCCAAGGCCGGCCTGCTGCGGGACTCGCCGTGGTTCCCCGTGACAGTGGCCTTCGTGGCCAGCTCGGCCGGGGTGGCCCTGTTCGCCCTGATCGGGAGCATGATCGGCGAGACCGGCCTGGTGAACGCCCATCTGGCCACGATCATGCTGGTGGTGGGCATCACCAACGCCGTCCTCGCCCTGCCCGTGCTCCGCCTCATGCGCTGGTCGCTCGCCGGCCGTCCGCCCGAGCGGGCCTACGCCGAATGACCGCCAACGGAGGCCTCTGGGGCGAGCGCCGGCCCTCGTGGCATGAGCGCGGCGGCCGGGAGCGGCGGGACTCCTCCCGCCTGCGCCTGGCCATCCTCGGCGTCGTCGTCATGTCGCTGTTCGCCACCATGCTGGCCCGCCTCTGGTACCTCCAGGTGCTGGCCGCCCCCGACCTGAAGGTCGAGGCCCAGAACAACAGCGTCCGCCTCGTCTACACCGAGGCGCCCCGCGGCAAGATCCTCGACCGCAACGGCGACATCATCGTCGACAACCGCATCGTCCCGACCGTCGTCGTCGAGCGGGAGGCGGCCGAGGAGCATCCCGACCTCGTTCCCCGCCTGGCCGCCCTTCTCGGCAAGCCCCAGATCGACCTCGAACGCCGCCTCCGGGACGAGCGCTTCAGCCTGTTCAAGCCCGTGCCCGTCGTCGACGACGTTCCCAAGGACAAGGTCGTCTTCCTGCGTGAGAACCAGGCCGCCTTCCCCGGCGTGGGCGTGGTGCAGATCGCCCAGCGGGCGTACCCCCACGGCGCGCTGGCCGCCCACGTGCTCGGCTACGTCGGCGAGATCAACGACGAGGAGCTGGAGGCGCACCGGTCGGGTGGCTACCGCGGAGGCGACACCATCGGGAAGTCGGGAGTGGAGCTGGCCTACGAGAGCGCCCTGAGGGGGGAACCGCAGGTCGAGAAGCTCCAGGTCGACTCCCAGGGGCGGGTGCTGCGCTCTTTGGGCATCCAGCCGGCCGTGCCCGGCCGCGACGTCCAGTTGACGATCGACATCAAGACCCAGGCCCTGGCCGAGGAGTCGCTCAAGCAGGGACTGGAAACGGCCCAGGAGACGTGGGACCCCGAGCAGCTCAAGCGCTACCTGGCCCCAGCGGGCTCGGTCGTGGTCGAGGACCCCCGTGACGGGTCGATCCTGGCCATGGCCTCGTTCCCGACCTACCACCCCGCCGAGTTCGTCAACGGCATCAGCACCGAGCGGTTCCGCGAGCTCAACGACCCGGCCGGGCACTATCCCCTCAACAACCGGGTCCTCCAGGGCCTCTACGCCCCGGGATCGACGTTCAAGCTGGTCACGTCGCTGGCCGGGCTGGGGCGCGAAGTCGTGGCCCCCACCACCACCATCAACGACACCGGGAGCCTGTTGGTCGGGGACCGGGTCTTCCGCAACGCCTTCAGCACGCCCCACGGAAACGTAAACCTGGCCCGGGCCCTGGCCGTGTCGAGCGACGTCTACTTCTACATGCTGGGCGAGAAGCTGGACGAGGGGCGCAAGCCCTTCCCGATTCCCGAGATGGCCCGCACGCTCGGGCTGGGACGGGTCACCGGGATCGAGCTCCCGTTCGAGCTCGACGGGTGGGTGCCCGATCCCGACAACAAGAAGAAGCGCAACGAGGAGAACCCCGAGGCCTTCCCCTTCGGCGAGTGGTTCACGGGCGACAACGTCAACTTGTCGGTCGGCCAGGGCGACCTGGTCGTGACTCCGCTGCAGCTCACGAACCTGTACGCCAGCTTCGCCAACGGCGGGACGCAGTGGGCGCCCCACGTGGGCAGCGCCATCCGTGATGTGGTGACCGGCGACGTGGAGGTCATCGCCCCCCGCGAGCAGGGAAAGCTCAACCTGCCGCCCGGCCACCGCGAAGCGGTCCTGCAGGGGCTCGCCCGGGTCGTCTCCACCGAGGAGGGGACGGGCTACGGCGCCTTCTCGGGCTTCCCGCTGGCGCAGTTCCCGATCGCCGGCAAGACGGGAACGGCCGAGGTCAACGAGAAGCAGGAGACCGCCCTGTTCGTGGGCTTCGGGCCGGTGGAGTCGCCCCGCTACGTCGTCTCGGCGGTTATGGAGGAGGCGGGGCTGGGCTCGTCGGCCGCCGCGCCCGTCGTCCGCCGCATCTTCGACGGCCTCATCGGCAACCCGCCCCGCCCCGTCGCCCGCGTGGCCAACCGGATCGACTGATGGCCGTCCGCTACGCGCCGCCCCGCTACTCGGGCACGTCGGTCCGGTCGCCCCGCAACCCCACCGCGCCGTGGCGGCACATCGACGTCGTGCTGCTGGCGTCGGTGCTGTGCCTGGCCGGCACAGGGATCCTGATGGTCTATTCGTCGACCCGCCAACGGCAGCTGGCCAGCGGGCTCGACCCCCAGGAGTACCTGAAGCGCCAGGCCCTGTTCGTCGGCTTGGGGCTGGCGGTCATGGCGGTGTGCATCCTCGTGGACTACCGCACGATCACGGTGGCCGCCCCCGCCCTGTTCGTAGGGTCCTGCCTCCTCCTCCTGCTCGTGCTGACTCCCATCGGGAGCACGACACGGGGGGCTCAGGCGTGGTTCCAGCTGGGCCCGTTCAACTTCCAGCCGTCCGAGATAGCGAAGGTGGCGGCGATCCTCGCCCTGGCGGCCTATCTCTCGTTGCATCGCGGCGACATCGACACGCCGCAGATCCTGGTCACGCTGGGCATGGCCGCCGTCCCCCTTCTGCTCATCTACCTTCAGAACGACATGGGCACGGGCATGGTCTTCATCGCCGTCCTCATGGGAATGCTGCTCGTGGCCGGGGCCAAGCCCCGCCACATCGCCGCCCTGACCGCTCTCGGCGTGATGGCGGTGGTCGCCGTCTTCCAGCTCGGGATCCTGAAGGAGTACCAGCTCGACCGCCTGGCCGCCTTCCTCGACCCCGCGGGCGAGCCCGAGCGGTCGTCGTACAACCTGCGCCAGTCCCAGATCGCCATCGCCGCCGGCGGGCTGACGGGCCGGGGCGTGTTCCAGGGCACCCAGACGAACCTGTCGTTCGTGCCCGAGCAGCACACCGACTTCATCTTCACCGCCGTGGGCGAGGAGCTGGGCTTCATCGGTGCCACCACCCTGCTGGCCCTGCTCGGGTTGGTGATGTGGCGAACATGGCGGGCCGCCGCGCTGGCCAAGGACCAGTTCGGATCGCTCATCTGCGTCGGAGTCCTGTCGATGCTGCTGTTTCAGATCTTCGAGAACATCGGCATGACGATGGGCATCACCCCGATCGTCGGAATTCCGCTGCCCTTCGTGTCCTACGGGGGCTCGGCCATGATCGCCTGTTTCGCCGCTGTCGGCCTCGTTCTCAACGTCCACATGAGGCGCTACAGCTGATCCGGGCCGTCCCGGCGGCCCGGCAGGTATACTGGCCCGTCCTCATGAACGTCCTCTGGCCGCGGGTCCTTCCGCTGTTGGCCAAGGTGCAGGTGCTCGGCCGGCTAATCCGGGCCAGGCACGAGGAGCGGGCATCGGCGCCGCCCATGGCGGACTCGGCAGCCGAAGCCGCTTCCCCGCCCGGCTCTGCTTTCCCTCCGGCCCCGCCCGCCCGATTGGCCCCGTCGAGCCACCTGTTGTTCGCGCTTCCCA
>DASUXN010000234.1:0-6214 GCA_036377875.1 Acidimicrobiales bacterium | reverse complement strand
CGTGGAGCTCACCAGCGGGGCCACCAGCCGCACCAAGGCCTTCCGGCTGAGTGGGCTCGACCTCGAGGAGTTCCCCCGCCGGCTGGAGCGGGCGGTGGCCGGCGACGCCGCACCCGGCACCAAGGGCGCCGGACGGCGTTGAAAGGGGTGAAGTCGGCGGCATCCCCTGCGAGGGGCGGCTGGTACAATCGCCCGCTCTGTTCCCTCTCAGGCAGAAGTGCAACGCCGATGCCGAAAGTCGCAAAATCCGTCGCAGCAAACGTCAAAACCGCAGGTGGGAAGGGTTCTGCCCCATCCACGGCGAAGTCCGAGCCCCCTGCCAAGCGAGCGTCACGCACTGCGAAAGCTGATCCGGCCGCCCCGAAGCGGTCCGGACGCAAGCCAACCGAAACCGGAGGCCCTGAGCCGGCAATGACCGTTACCGACAAGTTCCTCGAAGAGCAGCGGGCCCTCCTCCTGTCCGAGCGCGCCAACTACGCCCAGCAGGCGGAGACGCTGCGGGCGGAGGCGGAACAGCTGGCCGCCGAGATGGAGCCGGGCGACGTCCAGTTCGATGAGGAGTCGGGCGAGGGCGGCACCATGAACGTCGAGCGCGAGCGCGACCTGGCCCTCAGCGCCCAGGCCCGGGCCGCCGTAGACGAGATCGACCGGGCGCTGGCCAAGCTGGACGCCGGCACCTACGGCGTCTGCGAGCGGTGCGGGGAGCCGATCAAGCGGGCCCGCCTCAAGGCCCTGCCCTACGCCTCGATGTGCATCGCCTGCAAGAGCGGGGGGTTGTCGCGTCGCTGAGCGCCATGCCGAGCAGCAGGAGCTGACCGCCTCCCGGCGGCGCACCGGCCTGCTCGTCGCCGTCGCCGGCGGGGTCCTGCTCGTCGACCAGCTGACCAAGCAGTGGGCCCTGTCCGCCCTGGCCGACGGGCACACCATCTCGATCGTGGGCCCGGTCCGGTTCCTGCTCACCTACAACACGGCCGGCGCCTTCGGCCTGGGCGGGGCGGCGGTGCCGTTCCTGGCCGTGATAGCCCTGGCGGTGGTGGTGGTGATGGCCGCGACCAAGGAGACCGCCCGCGACCCCCGGCTGGCCACGGCCGTCGGGCTGGTGCTGGGCGGGGCCGTGGGCAACCTGGTCGACCGCATGTTCAGGGGGCGGGGGATGCTGCGGGGGGCGGTCGTCGACTTCATCGACTTCCGGGTCTGGCCCGTGTTCAACCTGGCCGACGCGGCCATCACCATCGGCTGCCTGCTCCTGCTGTGGGCGGGATGGCGCACGAAGGAATGAGGGCCCAGGTCCCCGAGTCGCTGGAGGGCGAGCGCCTCGACCGGGCCGTGGCCCTGCTGTGCGACGTCCCCCGCTCCGAAGCGGCCGACCTGGTCGCCGCCGGCGCCGTGCAGCTGAGCGGCTGCGCCGTCACCACGCGGTCCCGGCGCGTCGCTGCCGGCCAGTGGCTGGACGTCGACGTGGCCGCCGAGGGGGACGCCCCTGCCCTCGAGCCCGACCCGTCGGTCGAGGTGCCGGTGGTGTCGGCCGACGCCGCCGTCGTCGTGGTGGACAAGCCGCCCGGGATGGTCGTCCACCCCGGCGCCGGCAACGCCACCGGCACCATGGTCCAGGGGCTGCTGGCGCGCTACCCCGAGCTGGCCGAGGTGGGGGAGCCCCACCGGCCCGGCGTCGTCCACCGCCTCGACGCGGGCACGTCCGGTCTGCTGGTGGTGGCCCGCACGCCCGTCGCCTACCGCTCCCTGGTCGACCAGCTGGCGTCGCGCACCGTCGAGCGCCGCTACCTGGCCCTCGTCTGGGGCGAGGTCGAATCCGAGTCGGGGCTGGTCGACGCTCCCATCGGGCGCTCGTCGGGCGACCCCACGGCCATGGCGGTGGCCGCCGCCGGCCGCCCCGCCCGCACCCGCTACACCGTGCTGGAACGGTTCACCGTGCCGGTGCCCGCCACCCTCCTCGAATGCCGGCTGGAGACGGGGCGCACGCACCAGATACGCGTGCATCTGGCCGCCATCGGGCATCCCCTGGTGGGGGACGCCCGCTATCGTGGCGCCCGGGCCTCGTTGCCTGCCGACCGCCCCTTCCTGCACGCTTATCGGCTGGGCTTCGACCATCCCGACGACGGCCGGCGCTGCCGGTTCGAGTCGGCGCTGCCGGCAGATCTGGAGGACGTGCGTGAGCTACTGGGGTGATCCGCGGCAGGGGCAGAGCGTGTTCCTTCCCCCGCAGCACGAACCGCCGCGCTACGACGACGACACGGTGAGCGAGCGGAAGGCCCGGCTGACGCTCACGATCCTGGCCGCCAGCTTCATCGTGCTGATGATCGGCGTAGTCGTGTTCTTCACCGTCAAGAGCATCCGCCAGCGGGAGCAGGGCACCGACGTCCCCGTGGTCGAGCAGACCCGCCCCACCACGCCCGAGGAGGCGGCCCGGGTCGTGGGCGGTCTGGGTCCTCCCCAGGGCACCCAGGTCGCGCAGTACATCACCACCCGCAAGGAGGCGCTCGCCACCGCCACCGGCGACCGCATCGCCGTGGTGTCGTTCGCCAAGTACCAGACCGAGGCCCGGGCCAAGTCCCTCGCCGCCCCGGCCGAGGTCGTCGCCCTCCTGGTCGCGCCTCCCGGCGGCCAGCCCTCGGTCGTCACCAAGGACCTGACCACCTGGGCGCGGGAGCAGACGGCCGAGGTCCGGGCGGAGCGGGCCGAGATCGAGAAGCTGATCCCCACCGCCAGGAACGACCCGAGCTTCCAGGCGTTCTACCGCACCGAGCTCGAACGGCTGGACAAGCTCCTCAACGCCATCAAGCCGAGCGGCGAGCTGGTCTTCGGCGCCGTCGTGAAGTCGGCCGTTCCCACCCTCCAGCAACTGGGCACCAAGACCGAGGTTCGCCTGGTCGACGTGGGGAACTCCGCCGAACCGCTGCCCCGTCTCGACTACCGCGGACTGCGGCCGGAGGAGACCACCAAGGCCAACGAACCCAACACCCGCCCGCTCTAACGAACCCCCACCCCTTTTGGGACGTCTGAACCACCTCTGGCGTGGTTTCGACGCCCCGAAACGGGGGTCAGGACAGGGTCGGTTCGGGCTCGGGGCTGGGCGTGCGGGAGCCGGTGGCCCGGGCCACCATGTCGGCCAGGGTGTAGGAGTCGAGGTGCTGGCGCATGTGCTCACCCACGTCGGCCCACACCGCCAGCAGGGCGCACTGGCCCTCGTGGTCGCAGGCCCCGTTCTGGTGGGGAACGCCGAAGTCGCCGGCCACGATGGGACCGTCCACCGCGCTGACGATCTGGGCCAGTGTGACCTCGGACGGGTCTCGGGCCAGCACGTAGCCACCGCCCACACCCCGCTTGGACCGCACCAACCCGGCGCCCTTGAGGGCGAGCAGGATCTGCTCGAGGTAGGGCTGGGGGAGGCCGGTGCGCTCGGCGATGTCCCGCACCGACGTGGGGCGGGGGTCGTCCCGGTGCAGCGCCAGCGACAGCAGCGCGCGGCTCGCGTAATCACCGCGCGTGGAGACCTTCACGCCCCCATGGTAGGCCCGCAGGAGGGCCAAGGGGCGTGAATGGGTAGCGTTGCACGATGACGCAGGCCCCCCTGCCGGTCGTGCCCGACTACGGAGGCGCGTGCCTGACCGAGGTCGTGCCGGCTCTGCTGCGCCGCAACGACGGCGATCCACCGCCGTGGCTTCCGGCCCCTGTCGTAGGCGCCGACCAGGTCGTCCTGTTCGCCCTCGACGGCGTGGGATGGGAGCAGCTGCAGGCGCGCCGCCACCTCACGCCCACCATGTCGGCCATGGAGGGCGGGCCCGCCACCACGGTGGCGCCCAGCACTACGTCGAGCGCCCTCACGTCGCTGACCACCGGCGCCCCGCCGGCGCGCCACGGCGTGGTCGGCTACCGGATCAAGGCGCCCAACGGTGAGGTGCTCAACGTCCTGCGCTGGTCGACACCCACCGGCGACGCCCGCGACCGGATCGCCCCCGACCTCATCCAGCCCCTCGAGCCGTTCCTGGGCAGCAAGCCGGCGGTCGTGACCCGGGCCGAGTTCGCCGAGACGGGGTTCACCCGGGCCCACCTGTCGGGCTCCGACCTGTGGGGCTGGCGCTACCCGTCCACCCTGGTCGAGCACGTCCGGTCGCTGGTCGCCGACGGACGCCCGATGGTCTACGCCTACTACCCCGGGGTCGACACGGTGGCCCACGAGTACGGGTTCGGCCCTCTCTACGACGCCGAGCTGGCTGCCGCCGACCGCATCGTGGGCCACCTGCTGGCCGCCCTGCCGCGGGGCGTCGCCCTCATGGTCGTGGCCGACCACGGCCAGGTCGACGTGGGCGAGAACATGATCCCCATCCATCCCGACGTGCGGAGCCTGACCGCCATGCTCTCGGGCGAGGGCCGGTTCCGCTGGCTCCACGCCCGTCCCGGTCTGCGCCCGCGCCTGGCCGAGGTGGCCAAGGACCGCCATGGCGAGCTGGCCTGGGTCCTCACCCGCCAGGAGATCGTGGACGCGGGTTGGCTGGGCGGCGACCCCGCCCCCGACGTGGCCGCCCGCCTGGGCGACGTGGCTTTGGTCGCCTGCACCGACGTCGCCTTCGTCGATCCTGCCGACACCGGCACCTATGCCCTCCGCTGCCGACACGGGTCCCTGACGTCGGCCGAGATGCTCGTGCCCGTGCTGGCCGCCCGGGCCTGACTGCGACGCCGGAATCGGGGAAGGATGGAGGGATGACCAACGCCCAAGACCTCCCCGCCATGCTCCGCAGCGGCTCCACTGCCGCCGACACGCCGGCTGACGGGGCGGTAGACGGCGTGCCCGAGAGCGAGGATCCCATCAGCTCACCGGCCAAGGTGCTGCGTATCGGGGCCATGACCAAGCAGCTGCTCGAGGAGGTGCGACGGGCGCCCCTCGACGAGGCGGGCCGGTCCCGGCTGCGGGAGATCTACGAGACGTCGGTACGGGAGCTGGGTGAGTGCCTGGCCGGTGATCTCCGGGAGGAGCTGGCCCGGCTCAGCTCACCCTTCGAGTCCGACGTGCCGAGCGAGGCCGAGCTGCGGGTGGCCCAGGCCCAGCTCGTGGGCTGGCTGGAAGGCCTGTTCCACGGCATCCAGGCCGCCCTGTTCACCCAGCAGATGCAGGCCCAGGCCCAGCTCGAGGAGATGCGCCGCCGCGGCCTCCCGCCCGGCCCCGGCGGCCCCGGCGCCGATCCCTCCCACCGCCCCGGGCAGTACCTCTGATGGCCCGCGTGGCCCGAACGCTGCGGTCGTGAACCGGCTGGTCACGGCGGCCCTGGTCGGCACGGTGATGCTCGGCTTGCGGGACGCCTTCCGCCCCAAGGACCCGGTCCCCGTCGTCGTCGACCACGCCGGCGACCCTCCCGGCCTCGAGCCGATCACCCTGTTCTTCCACCCCGAGGTCCCCGAAGCCACCCTCGTCCTCATCCGCTAGGCGTCGGTCGGGACGGCCCGTCGGCCCGGACCATTCGCGGTGGCCGACGCCGGCATCGTGGACGCGGCGCAGAGGTCGTCACCTGCCGGCGCGCGCGGCCTCCCCGTCGCAGGGATGAATACGCCGCTTCCTCGCCGTAAGGGGACCATTACGGCGGTGCTCGCAACAGTCCCGCTCGACGGTCACTCTCTGTCTTTGCCCGATGGTGGGGCCAACACCGGGCCTGCAGGTTCTCGTACGAGGTGGGCCCGCCATGGGCCACGGGGTCGACGTGGTCCCACTCGAGGCCGTAACGCCGGCCACAGCCCTCCTCGACGCACACCACCCCGTCGAACCCTGGAGGCGGTCCAAGTTCGAGGGCGGTGCGCAGTTCGGCTGGGATGTGGCGGCCTAAATGTGCGACGGTGTCGATCCGGACTCCATCGTGGAGCACGACCTTCACGAAGGCGTCGTCGGACAGCCGGCGGAGCGCCGACACGGGAAGGGGCCCGCCGCCGACGACGTGGGACGGCTCGCCGGGGTGAGCGTGGCCTCGACGATAGGCGTTGAGGTCGCACACCAGAACGAGATCGGTGGGAGACCGCTTCCCTCTGCCCTTGCCCGACAACAGCTCGACGAGCCCATCGGCGGCGTGAGCGGCGCGGGGCTCGACCTCGGTCGCCGCTCGGCGGATGCGGTCGGTCTCGGCGTCGAGACGGTTGACGAGCCGTACCCCCACCTCGGGTGGTAGCGCACCGCCGAGGCGGACCATGCCGAGCTCATCTCGCCAGTGGC